>JAURXC010000128.1 GCA_030654645.1 Deltaproteobacteria bacterium
GTTTCCCGCATACCGGAGCGGGGAGGAGAGTTGCCACGGTCCTGAACGGTTTCTGCCGGTTCAGTATGCTTTTCTTGGTTCCCCGTCGACCGGCCCTGGGGGGCGCAGCATCAGCTTCCCATCACCGACCTGGTTTTGATAGGGATTGCCCGGATAGGTGGTAAAAGGCTCGGAGGCCCTGAACATGCGCAGCTCTTTGACTGAAATCAGCGGGTATGGGTAATCGACGCTCTCAAGCTTCTGAATTTTCTTGCCCTTGATCTCTCCGATGATTGTGACCAGGTTGCCCGGGTGATATATGGCCGGATCCAGCAGCTCGCTGCTGATCGCCAAAAACCTGCCGCCGGAGGGGGATGAATCGTCGGGCACGCCGTTATTAAACAGTTCCAGCTGTGCCACTTCCAGCATTATCACGTCGCCGCTGCTTCTGATCCCGGCGATCACACCGCCTAACAGAACCTGCTTGCCGGCCAACGCTTCCGGATTCTTCCTGACATCGGAGTATGCCAGCGAGCGGTCAACAGGCTTCAAGCCCGCTTCGCTCATGACATGGGCGCAGCCCCCCAGTAAGGCAACCATTGCCAACAACAGTGCAATCCTCATAATCTGCCCCCGTCGGTCATAAACTTGATAATTGACGCCATAATACATATGCTTTCCGCATGCATCGAACAGGCCAAGCGCGGCATTTTATCACCGTGAGCCAACGAAGTTGCCGTGACGGGGGTGTTGGTTGCGAGAAATTCAGGTGAGCCTGTTCAATTTACACCGAAGGACGGCTATCCCAGAAGAGTTGCAGAATCCGCTCTCCATTGCGGAAATCCTCCAGGTCAATTTCCGCATCCGGGGTCCAGGGGCGGTGTTTGTAATAGAGTTTGTCATAGTACTTCTCGACCAGGCCGCGCGCCAGGCCCGCTATATCCCACCGCTCCAGCATCCCTCGCAGTTCGCCGTATTGCACGCCTCCCAGCCTCTTTCGAATACGTTCCAGTGCCTCGGACATCGGTTGTCGGTATTCCGTGTGGGCATATTCCTCGGCCAACCTGGCTACCCTGGTATCGACCGATACGTTGCACCAGATTTTGCAGCTAGCGGCCATGACATCATAGAAGTTGCCAGGCAGTGTTATCCGGCCGATGCGCTGGCTTTCGCCTTCCAGGACGATCGGCTTGCCGGATGGGGCCTGGCGCAGCGCGTCCCAGAGCATGGTGTCGAAACTCTTTTGGGTCGGCTGTTCTCCTAGTCCCAGTGAACCGAAGGCGGAACCGCGGTGGCGCGCCAGCCCCTCCAGGTCGATGACTGTCCAGTTCGTGCGATCCAGGCCGTTGATGAAAGTGGTTTTGCCGCTGCCGGTCATGCCGTGGATCACGATCAGCGGCGCCGGTGGGGTGAAGTTTTCAAAATAGTCTGTCACGTGATTGCGGAAGGCCTTGTACCCTCCCCGCAGCTGCGCGACCGGATAGCCGCAGGCCTTGATCAGGATGGCCATCGACGAACTGCGCATTCCGCCCCGCCAGCAGTATACCAGTATCGGCCGGCCATCGGCATGGGCGGCCGCTTCGCTGGTCATGTCCGCAAATCTGCCGCAGGTCAGTTCCATCCCGCGGATTCGAGCCCGCTGGGAACCCTGCTGCTTGTAGATGGTGCCGATTTCGACCCGCTCCTCATTGGACAGGATCGGGACATTGTATGCGCCGGGCAGGTGGTCTTCAGCGAATTCTAGTGGAGTCCGGACGTCGATTACGCAGTGGCTGTTCAGCAATGATGGGGTGAATGCAACTTTTTCTGGCATGGTATCCTTTTCTCCGCAAAGCGCATTATAGGTGACACGCCTGTTTCTGGCAACAGAAACTCTTGGTGTTTACACCTTGATTATGCACGGTTTGCATGGTATTTATATCTGTCGCAGAGGATGCATTCTTGTGACTGAACGTCATGTCGCAGGCATATCAAATACAATGATCAGGA
Source organism: Deltaproteobacteria bacterium (assembly GCA_030654645.1). Lineage (GTDB taxonomy): Bacteria > Desulfobacterota > Desulfuromonadia > Geobacterales > Pseudopelobacteraceae > JACRCG01. The sequence goes on from JAURXC010000128.1 coordinate 1,969, forward strand.
GGGGAAAATGGAAAAGCAGAAAGTGCATTACAGTGACTTGGGGCTGTCCAACACCAGGGAGATGTTTGCCAAGGCAATGGCCGGCAAATATGCGATTCCTGCCTATAACTTCAACAATCTTGAACAGCTTCAGGCGATCATTACCGCCTGTACCGAAACCAATTCCCCGGTCATTATCCAGGTTTCCAAGGGCGCCCGCAGTTATGCCAACGAGACCATGCTGCGCTGCATGGCGATGGGAGCGGTCCAGATGGCTCGCGAGGCCGGCTCGTCCATTCCGATCTGCCTGCATCTCGACCACGGCGATACGTTCGAGTTGTGCAAATCCTGTATCGACAGCGGTTTTTCATCGGTGATGATCGATGGTTCCCATCTGCCCTACGAAGAGAACGTGGCCCTTGCCAAAAAAGTTGCAGAATATGCCCACCAGTTCGATGTTACCGTGGAGGCCGAACTGGGTGTTCTGGCCGGCATCGAGGATGAGGTCTCCGCCGAGCATTCCACCTATACCAAGCCGGAAGAGGTAGAGGATTTCGTCAAGAAAACCGGGGTTGATTCACTGGCAATTTCAATCGGAACCAGCCACGGAGCATACAAGTTCAAGGCCGGCCAGCCGGTGCCGCCACTTCGTTTCGACATTCTGGAAGAATGCGAGAAGCGTATTCCCGGCTTCCCGATCGTGTTGCATGGCGCATCTTCGGTAGTGCAGGAATATGTGGAGCTGATCAACCAGTACGGCGGCAAGCTGGAAGGCGCGGTGGGAATTCCGGAAGAACAGCTGCGCAGGGCCGCCGCCAGCGCGGTTTGCAAGATCAATATCGATTCCGATGGACGTTTGGCCGTGACCGCCAAGATCCGGGAGTATTTTGCCAAGGATCCCAAGGAATTCGATCCGCGCAAGTACCTGGGTGAGGCACGCAAGGAGCTGGTCAAGCTGGTCAAGCACAAAAACGAGGCGGTTCTCGGTTCGGCCGGCAAAGCGTAGCAGCGATTCATATCCAGCTGTTTTCTTGATCATTCCAGGAGGTGCCGGATGAGTACCCGTAAGTTCTCCAGAGTGTTTTTCAATGTCGAGGCCACTATCAGGTCTGGCGAACGCCGGTTTCAGGGAGTTGTGGAAAACCTGAGCATGACCGGCATGTTTCTGGTCACCGGTGAACGCCTGGCTGAAGGAGAAGAGGTCGAAATAGCCATGGTTCTGACCGGCTCGCTCCCGGAGATAAAGATCGGTTTCAGCGGCAAGGTAGCCCGCATAGTCGAAAACGGCATGGCTTTCGTGTTTGACAAGATTGACCTGGATTCATACATGCATCTGAAGAATATTGTTGCCTACAATATTGATGATTCCGATAAGGTCATGGAAGAGATCTGTCATTCCATCGATGAAAAACTTGCCCAGGAGAAGTGATGAAGGAGACTGGCATGAGGGTTACACGATGAAAAAAAGAGCGACACTGTTTTCTGTCGGTGGATTTCTGCTGGGCGTGAATGCTCCCCTGGGCTGGATCATGATCCGGATCATGTTTTTTTATGACCACAAACAGACTTTTTTCGGGCAGATAATTTCCGACATCGTCATGGACGGCGAACATTTTGCCCTGTACAACTACATCGGAGCCGGAACGGCGATCGTCATGTCGGTTCTTGGCTACATGATCGGCAAAAACGGTGATGAATTGCATGAAAGGGCTGCTGAGCTGGATGTGCTGCACAAGGAGGTTGCCGAACAGAAGGAAGTGTTTGAAAACCGCTACAAGGTGCTGGACAGAAACATCAAGAACTTTCACCATATCAGCAGCAAGATCCAGATGTCGCTCAATCTTGAAGAAATTCTGCTGCTGTGCGGAGAGGGGCTTCACGAGGTGCTGGGTTATGAACGGGTAAATATCCTGATGGCCGAGGGGGGCAAGAGCCTGCGTTTTGTCACCCATATCGGCACCGATGATTTTGATGCCTCTGATGTTGTATTGCCGCTCGATCCGAGCATCGGTGTGATCTATAAGTGCTTTGCCGACCGCAAGGTCTATCTGATCGATGATATGTCCAGGTATCCGGCCGAGTATCATCTGCAGCCTCCCCACAACAACCTGGCTCCGCTGCGCTCAAGGAGTTTCATCCTCTGTCCGATAGTTGTCAAGGGAGAGACCATCGGAGCATTCGGCATCGACAACAAGAGCAGCCACCGGGCCCTCAATGACTCCGACGTCGATACGATCATGCTTTTCGCGGACCAGGTCGCTTCGGCCATAACTCGCATCAATCTGCTGACTTCGATCGATACGCTCACGTCCGAAATGGAGAGCTCATTCAGATTTCTTCTGGGCAGCCGTGATCAGTACTCCCGCAATGTGATTCATCTCAAGGAGAGTGTTGATTCCGTCGCCGATGGAACCTCGGTGATCGCCTCCGCTTCAGAGGGTGTGATGGCATCCGTGGACGAAACCAGCACCGCCGTCAATGAAATCTCGGTGGCTATCGAACAGGTAACGCGCAATCTGGACCACCTGGCGGGGATTGTTCACCAGTCGGCGGCGGCGATGGAACAGATCAACAGCACCATCGGCAATGTGGAGCAAAACGCAGCCATCTCCCACGAAGTTTCAAACCAGGTCAAACTGCAGGCCGAAGAGAGCTGGGCCGTGGTTGCCGAAACAATCAGCTCGCTCGAAGAAATCCAGCGCTCGGTCGGTGTCTCCTATGATGCCATCAAGCGACTGGCCGAGAACAGCACCCGGATTGAAAATATCGTCAGCGTCATCAACGACATCACCAAGCGCACCAACCTGTTGGCGCTGAACGCCTCGATCATCGCCGCCCAGGCGGGCGAATACGGAAAAAGCTTCGGAGTCGTTGCTGATGAGATTCGTAACCTCTCGCTCCAGACCGGTCATTCAACCGGCGAGATAACATCAATCATCGAAGAGATCATGAGCGAGTCCAAAACCGCCGCCAACAACATTACCGCGACCAAGGATCTGGTCCACCGTGGCGTTGAACTGGGACATACCACCGGTGAATCGCTGAAGGCGATTTATGACCGCTCGGCCTGTTCGCTCGACATGACCCAGCAGATCAAGCAGGCCACCCAGGAGCAGGTCTCCAGCGTTCAGCTTGTCGCGCGCTCGATGGAGGATATCAGTTCGATGACTTCGCAGATTTTCATTGCGTCCACGGACCAGGCCAATGCAACCAGAAGCATCGCTCGTTCCATAGAAACCATCAAGGATATGACCCATGAGATGGTCAACTCTACCTCACGCCAGGTGGATGACGGCAAGATGATTCGCCGCACGGTCGAGTCGGTCAGCGACATGGTAACCGAGATGTTTGACAACATGGAGATGCGCAGAATACAGAGCGCCGAGGTCATCAAGGAACTTGAGTCGATGAAGAGTCTGACCTGCCAAATCTGATAAAATGAAGAGATATTAGATTAAAGCTTAAAAATGTATGGATAAAAAAAATAGTCTCTGATACTGTATACACGATGCCGTGACGGCTACCCGGTTGCGGGAGTTGATCAAAAACGGCTAAAGAATTAAATTACATACCGCACGGATTCGAAGGTGAACCGGGACGGAAGGGGATAACCCATCAGGGATGCATGGCAGACATGTGCGGACCTGACCGTTCACAGCGCGCCTTTCGGCGCGTTTTTTTTTGATGCATACCGACCGATCCGGTGAGTGGAATAAAAGGAAGCTGAATGCGAAAGAAGATTACAATTCCGGACATACTTCAGATGAAGCCGGCCGGACGCCGCATAACGGTGTTGACCTCATACGACTTTCCTTTTACGCGTCTGATCGACGGCGGAGGCGTTGACATTATCCTGGTGGGTGACTCGGCCGGTGTCGTATTTGCCGGTCATGATACGACCCTGCCGGTCACGATGGATGAAATGCTTTATCATGTAAAAGCGGTGCGGCGGGCAGACCCAAGAGCTCTGGTGGTTGCAGACATGCCCTTCATGTCCTGTCAGACCGGCATCGAGGATGCCTGCCGCAACTGCGGGCGCATGATCAAGGAGGGTGGCGCCGAGGCGGTCAAGATTGAGGGTGGCAGCAACATGGCCCACATCATCCGGGCGGTTTCCTCGATCGATATCCCGGTCATGGCCCACATCGGATTGACTCCGCAGTCTGTGCATCGCATGGGAGGATACAAGGTCCAGGGGAGAAAGGAACAGGCCGAGCGGATTATGGATGATGCGCTGGCGGTGCAAAACGCGGGCGCCTTTGCCGTGGTGCTGGAGGGGATACCGGCCAAATTGGCTGCGGAGATCTCCGCCGGGCTGACCATCCCCACCATCGGCATTGGAGCCGGCCCGGCCTGCGACGGCCAGGTGCTGGTTATCCACGACATCCTGGGTTTGTGTGAAAAATATTCGCCCAAGTTCGTCAAGCGTTATACCGATCTGGCGCCGCTGATTTCCGGCGCGGTCAAGCAGTATGTTGACGAAGTGCGGTCCGGTGACTTCCCGACCGAAGAACATTCATTCAGCTGAGCTGATTACAGCCATCAGGAAGAATATGCGGATAATCAGCAATATACAGCAGATGCAGGCTCTGGCAATTACTCTCAAACGGGAAGGCAAGCGTATCGCCTTTGTACCGACCATGGGCTTTCTTCATCAGGGGCACGCTTCTCTGCTGCTGGAAGGACGCCGACAGGGTGATATACTGGTGCTCTCCATCTTTGTCAATCCGATCCAGTTCGGCATAAACGAAGATCTGGACCGCTATCCCCGCGACATGGAACGTGATTGCAGGATTGCCGCTGAATGCGGCGTCGATGTGGTTTTTACTCCCGATGCAGCCGGCATGTATCCTCCGGGGTTCCAGACCGGGGTGACGGTAAGGGATATTTCACTGCCGCTCTGCGGCGCGAGCCGCCCTGGGCATTTCGACG
>JAURXC010000135.1 GCA_030654645.1 Deltaproteobacteria bacterium
CACGATCCGGCCTACATCGAGCGACTTCGGGAATTCAGCGCATCCGACGAACCGCGCGCTGATTTCAGATACGGACTCGGCGATGCGGATTGTCCGGTATTCAAGGGGCTGTTCGATTGCGCCGCACTGGGAGCAGGAGCAACATTCGAGGCTGTCCGGCTGGTGGAGGAGGAGGGTTTTGATGTCGCCTTCAATCTGGCCGGTGGCTGGCATCATGCCCACCGTGCCAGGGCATCGGGCTTTTCATACATCAACGACGCGGTGCTGGCGATCAACTGGCTGGTTGCCCGCGGCCGCCGGGTGGTCTATCTGGATATCGACGCCCACCACGGGGACGGAGTGCAGGAAGGTTTTTACGACAGCGACCGGGTACTGACCATATCGCTGCATGAAAGCGGCATCTACTTTTATCCGGGCACCGGTTTTGAGGATGAGATCGGAGAGGGGCGCGGCAAGGGGTATTCGGTCAATGTACCGTTGATAGCCCACACCGATGACGCCCTGTTTATGAAGGCTTTCGACGAAGTTGCTTACCCGCTGATAGCGGCTTACGACCCGGATGTGATCGTAACCCAGATAGGAGCGGATACTTTTCGCACCGACCCGCTCACCCGTCTGGAGATAACCACCCACAGTTACAGCTACATCATGCGAAAGCTGAAAGCGCTGAAAATACCCTGGGTGGCCCTTGGCGGAGGCGGATACGACCTGATGAACACGGCTCGCGCCTGGACCATCGCCTGGGCCGTAATGAACGGCCGGCAGCTCAACCCCCGACTGCCCGGAGCCTTCATGTCCAGAATAAAACCGCTGGGATATCCCAATCGCGTTCTGTTGGATGCGATGCACTGGGCCTCGGAAGAGGACCGCAATCTGGCGCTGGCGGCCGTGGAAACAAGCATAGCCCGCATCAAAAAGAGCATTTTCCCAGGTATTATTGGTCGATATGGCTCGGTTACCCGGAAATAGTCAGCTGTTGGACGCCAGCGGAGCACCGCTCCGCTCGATTCGGGCAATCAACCGCCTGAAGGTGGCGGAAAAAGAACGGCATTATGCCGGCCTGCTGCCGGAGCGCCTTCGGCAACTGCTAGGTCTTTCCGGTTATTCAATGCATAACGACAGCGGGGAGCGGCTGGTTACATTTATCGCCCCCCAAGGTCTGGCGCTGGTACGAATCGAAGTACGAAAACGGCCGGATGACAGTGACACCGTTTTTTTTCTTGAGCTGTCCGATACACAGTTCCATCAGCTGGAACTATGCTTCTGCGTTATCTGCGATCCGTCGGCGCCGCGCTTTGATGTTGATGTGGATGAACATGGGAAAATCAACTGGTTCGCTTCCCATGGCCGTAATATTGCCGAAGAGCTGCGCTCGATGCGCGCTGGACTGTTCCCGAACCAAACCAGGCGCGGTTTGCAGCTGTTTTCCGAATTTTTCCCCCTGCTGGAGCGTTTTACCGATGCTCTGGGAATAGAGATGATCGTGGCTGAGCCACTTTCCTACGACAACGCCATCCGTTATGAAAAGTACGGTTTTGACTATCTGCGCGGTAAGCGGCTGATGCGGGAGATCGACCGGGAGTTCCGGCCGGAGGGGCGCTACTATAAACGCCTGGACGGTTCCACGCCTTTCCGCATGCCGGGGATGGAACGCACGGTAAGGGGCCGGAGTTGGGCCATTCATGACGGCATCATGGATGAACCATGGGATGATGTGCAGATTTACAAGGTAATCGGCGTGAACGCCGGAGTGGAAATGTTTCCGGACAGAGAACAGGAGAAACGATGAACGACAGCAAACAGTTCGCACCAACGCCGCTTGACGGCATTCGCTATTTTACTCCTCCAGCCGGCTACGTCCTGACCGGCAGGGACGGGCTGGTTGATATCGCCTGGGAAGGCCGGCCTCCCATTCCGTTGATTGATGAAGATTACCCGGCAGCTGAAACTGGCGGATCACCTGATTACGACATGGTGGGGCGAGGAGTCTACCATGCCTTGCGCCAAAACCCGGAATGTATGTTTGCGACCGATTACGCCGGACTGCTGAAAGAAGCTTACCCACACATCGTTTCCGATCTGGGCGGCCAGATCATAATGCTGGATGCAAAGGAGGTGGACACTCCTTACCTGGATCGCAAGATCAACTTTCTGAAGATCATGACCCTGTTCGACCCGACCAACGCAGGACTGCCTTTGGAAATTGCCCGCACCTTTACGGACAAGGGCACCCGTATTTCGACCTTGCATCAAGCTGTCTCCAGCTGGTACAACGCTGAAAAATTTCTTAAAAAAACATTGGAACTGAATCCTGACGACCGGCATGCGATCTATGAGTATGGAGAAGCGCTTTATGTGCTTGGACGCTATGAACAGGCGGCAGAGATCTGGAGCGGGGCGTTGTCGAAATTCGAACCGTCCGAGCGGGCGCGGGTGGAATCAAGGATTGCGGGTATCCTGGCAGGCAAGCTGCCCATGGTTCCCCCGCTGGATTATCTGACGGCACTGGCCGTAGCGGTCGAGGCGCAACATGCCGGACGAAACGACGAAGCGGTCGCAATTATCGAGGATGTTCTGACCGACACCGTTTTTGCAGAACAGTTTCCAATGAATGAGATTTACTATCTGCTGGGGACCTGCTATCAGAAAATCGGTCTGATGGATCAAGCGGCGCAAGCTTTTAAAAGGAGTTGAGCATGTTCGGATTCAGCCTTGCTGA
>JAURXC010000142.1 GCA_030654645.1 Deltaproteobacteria bacterium
GAGCGGCATGGTCAAGGTGGCCGGACTCAGCTCCGACCTGTCGGCCTCGCTGCGGGCCGGCAGATTCTCCGAACACAGGGATATGCTGCATAAACTCCTGCGAAGCGAGCAGCTCAGCTTTATCAACATCATCGACAACAGGGGCGTTGTGCGCTACCGCGCCGCCAATCCGCGGGCTGCCGGTGATTCGCTGGCCGCCGATCCGCTGGTTGCCAGGGCGCTGCGGGGAGCCGTCTCCGGCGGCAGCCAGGTTTATGACCCGCAACGCCTGGCCCGCGAGAACCCCTCCCTGGCCAAGACCGTTTCGATCGCAATCAAGGCCACCCCACGCTCACGTTCGACAACCCGCGGTAGCGAAGATCGCGGCCTGCTGCTGGTGGCTGCCGCGCCGCTGCTGGCTGCGGACGGCACTGTGGCCGGGGTTCTGCAGGCCGGCCAGCTGTTGAATGGCGACAGCCGGGTTGTGGATACCATCACCCGCATTGTTTATGAGCGGGAGGAGCGGGGCGCGGCCACGATTTTCCTGGGGGATGTGCGGATTGCCACCAGCGTCAGGGATGCGGGGGGAGAGAGGGCCACCGGGTCGCTGATGTCCAGCGAGGTCGCCTCGGTGGTGCTTGAGAACAACAGACCCTGGAGCGACCGGGCCTTTGTGCTGAACGACTGGTATTTCTCCGCCTACGAGCCGATCACGGACCCGGACGGGGCAACCATCGGCGCTCTCTACGTCGGCATGCCGGAGCGCCCCTTCCTGACACTGCGCACCAACATCAACCTGATCTTCGGTGGGGTACTGGCCTTTGTGGCGCTGATCGGCATCGCTCTTTCCGGCTGGATCAGCAACAAGCTGGCCGGACCGGTGCGTGCGCTGGCCGAGGGAGCCCGCCGCATGGCGGCCGGAGAACGGATAGAGCCGATTGTCGTCAATACCCGTGATGAAATCGCGCTGTTGGCGGACGAATTCAACACGATGGCCCACGAGGTCAGCACGCTCAAGAACACGCTGGAGCAGAAGGTTGAGAGGCGCACCGCCCAGCTGGAGGAAAAGAGCCTGCAGCTGTTGGCGACCCAGAAGGAGCTGGCCAAGGCCGAACGGCTGTCCGGGTTGGGGCTGCTGGCCGCCGGGGTGGCGCACGAGATCAACAATCCGCTGGCGATCATCCGCGGCAACACCGAACTGCTGCAGGACGAGATTCCGGAAGGGGCCGAGGAGCGCGAGGAGGTCGAGGCGATCATGCTGGAGATCGGCCGCATCGAGCGGATCGTCAACAACCTGCGCGTATTCTCGCGCAGCGGCATCAAGCGCGTCAGCATTTTTTCACTGGGGAATGTGCTGGACAGCATCCTGGACCAGGTCGGCCACCAGATCCCGCTGGAGACCTACCGCATAGCAAGGGATTACTGGGGCAAGGATTTGGAAATCGAGGGGGACCAGGACCAGATCCGCCAGGTTTTCACCAATCTGATTATCAACGGCCTGCAGGCCATGGCAGGGGGCGGCATCCTGACCATCGACATCAGCCAAGACGCCTCCGGAGAAAGCGTCAGCGTCACCGTTACCGACAGCGGCCCCGGTATCAGCCCCGAACACATGGAAAAGCTGTTCACACCCTTTTTCAGCACCAAGTCCAGGGGCACCGGCCTGGGCCTGGCGGTCTCCTACGGCATCGTCAGCGACCACGGCGGCGAGATAAAAGTTACCAGCCGGGAAGGACAGGGCGCAACCTTTACAGTGAGCCTGCCGCTGAAGCAGGGAACGAACGGACACTGAGCCTTAAACAACCCGCCACGAAAACCGGATCTTCGCCGGTCTTTTCCTTGGATATTTTAATTTACAGCCCGCCAAAGTATGCGTATATTTTCGAGAAAATTACCATTTCTAAATGGACACAGCGGCCAGGTTTCAAGTTACCTGTATAAGGAATAACTGAGCTACCTATACAGGGTGCTTGTTCCGTATATAAGTAGCAAGTTCCTAATATCAGGCTTTTGAAAAACTCCCCGATTCCATCCCTATGACCTCAGCTTGAGGCTTTTTCGGGACAATCAGCTTTGGATTTTCATTTATATTGCTTCTTTTCCTGCTCTTTGAAACCGTTTTAGCCGTTTATCCGGCCTGATTTTGCCTTTTTCGGAGGGTTTTCTCCGTGTCAGGTGGCACAAATGCCCAAGTTCCGCATTCGGACCAGGTTGTAAGCTGTTACCGCCAATGTAAAGTGCCAATCGATCTTCTCGACACCCCGGTAACGAGTCTTGCGGAATAGGCCAACCGTTTTGAGCCAGCCGAACACCTCCTCTATCCGTTTGCGGAACTTCTGACTTGCGGCGTAGCTGAGGTGTCGTGTAGTGCGGCCATCAATGGCTGAACGACGGCCTTTCTTGGTGGTGTTCTGGGTGACGTGAGGAGTTACGTTCAACTCCCGCATGGCGGAGACAAAGCCAAGGGTGTCGTAGTTTCTATCAGCCGCAATGGTGATCCGACGCTTGCGGGGAGCGACCTTGGCAATCATGGCCTTTGCGGTTTCACGCTCGGCAAAGCCGTCTGCTTGCGTAACGCTGCTCATCACAACCAGGCCATTGTGATTCTCGGTCAAGAGATGTGCCGCAAAGGAGAGTCTCGGCTCCTGATTGATACTCTTACGATACAGTCTCGCTTCAGGGTCGGTGGTTGATGCATGAGTTTCGTTGCTCAACTTCTCTCCCTTGAAGTTGCGGTCCACATTCTTGCCGGTTGGAGGCTCTTGATCCTCGTTTTTCGGTTTGAAGCTTTTGAGCGATGCCCAAGCCTGAATCAACGTGCCGTCAACGCTGAAATGGTCCTTGGAGAGCAGTTTGCCACGTTTAGCCTGTCCAAGCACTTCCGCCAGAAATTTGGTGGCAATGTCAGTCTGGATAAGCCGTTCCTGATTTGTGCTGAAACTGGAATTGTCCCAAACCTGTTCGTCGAGCCCCAAACCAAGGAACCAGCGAAACAGGAGGCTGAAGTGTATTTGCTCAACCAGTTTGACGTTGCTGGGAATCGAGTACAAAACCTGAAGCAGCATGGCTTTGAGTAGTCGCTCTGGCGGAATCGAAGGTCTGCCAGTGTGGGAGTACATCTGTCCGAACACGGGCGAAAGATTTTCCAATGCTGCATCTACCATCTGACGAATTGGACGAAGCGGATGATCCTTGGGAACAAAGGATTCCGGCGAGAGATAAACGAACAAAGCATCAGATGACAGATCAAAACCGCGCATACTTATTCTCCTGATATATCAGTAAGATATGCGCTGCATAATAGCACAACTTAATGGATATTTGGACGTAAATATTACGAGTTTTTCAAAGACCTGATATAGGTCAGCATATAACAAATGTCAAAAGAGATAGCATGATGCAACTCACCTGTATACTACGGGGATTTCTACTGGAAAGGTTACTGTACAACGGCATCCACCAACCGATTATTTCGAAGGAGCTCTTTGATAAGGTTCAGCGTGCGATGGACAGGCGTTCAAGCTGTCCCACCGGCAGACAAAAGCACGACTTCCTGTTCCAGGGGCTGCTATCATGTTCCTATTGCGGCTGCGCTGTGGTGGCCGAG
>JAURXC010000146.1 GCA_030654645.1 Deltaproteobacteria bacterium
CGCGATGATCCGTACATCGACCTTGATGGTGCGGGGATTTCCGAGCCGTTCAAACTCGCCGTCCTGGATGACGCGCAGCAGCTTGGATTGCAGCGCCATCGGCAACTCGCCGATTTCATCCAGAAAAATCGTGCCGCCGTCGGCCAGCTCGAAACGCCCCAGCTGCCGGGCATCGGATCCGGTGAACGCCCCCCTTTCCCGTCCGAACAGTTCACTCTCGATCAGGTTGGCCGGCAGCGCCGTGCAGTTGACCGTAATCAATGGCCGGCTTTTGCGGGCGCTGCTGCTGTGGATGGCGCGCGCCACAACTCCCTTGCCGGTGCCGGTTTCACCCAGCAGAAGAACGGTTGCATTCATCGGGGCAACCTGTTCGACCCGCAGGAATACCTGCGAGAGGGCTTTGCTTTGACCGATGACCTCGCCGAAGTTGTACTCCCGGGCGACCTCATGCTGCAGGTACATGTTCTCGGCCTCCAGCCGGTTCTGAAGCTGTTTTATTTCGGTAAGCGCATCCTGAAGCGAACCTTCCGTCTTCAAGTGTCCATCTATTTCCCGTGTAAGCTGTGCATTCGCCTTGACAAGAGCCCCGGTCCGTTCCTGTACGGTTTGTTCCAGCTCCTTGTTGTAATTATCTAGTTTCTTGTACAGTAACCGCATTTCCAGCATGTTGTGGATACGCAGCCTGACTTCGGCCAGATCGAACGGCTTGCTGATGAAATCTCTTACGCCGGCCCGCAGGGCACGCAGCTTATGGCCCGGCTGGGCGGTAATCACCAGGACCGGAAGATAGTCGTCGGAATCGTCGGCCTTGAGGCCTCCCATCACCTGAAATCCGTCCATGACCGGCATCTGCAGGTCCAGCAGGATCAGGTCATAGTTGTTTTTCTTATGCAGCGCGCAAACCTCCACCGGATTCAACGTGGAGGAAACGCTGGTGTAGCCGCCATCAAGCAGCAACTGCTCAAGCAGGGCGACATTGGTCAACTGATCGTCAACGATCAGGATGCTGGCGTTAAGAATTTCTGACTCACTAATCAGCATATTTTTCCCTTTTAGTTGTTTCAGCTTTTGCATGTTCCAGTGTCATGTCCAGCGTATCCATGAACTCGTTGACTTTGATCGGCTTGGTGAGATAACGGAAGAAGCCCGCCTCCAGCCCTTTGGCAATATCGCCGGGAACGGCGTTGGCGCTGAGCGCAATCACAGGAATGTGCGCCGTTGCCGGGTCTTCGGATAGTATTTTCAGCGCATCCAGACCGCTGATTCCCGGCAGATTGATGTCCATCAGTATCACATCCGGCAGGGATGCAAGCGCAATCTCTATGCCGATGGTGGCGTTCCTGGCGCTCAGAAAACGAATATCGGACCGGCGCGCAATCAGATCTTCCACCAGCATCAGGTTTGCCGGATTGTCCTCGATGTAGAGCAGGCTATGCGCCAGTTCTGCGCCCTGGGCCTGCGGGCGCTCTTCCCCGGTGAATTCGGCTTCGCTAACGGAACTTTGCAGTTCGGTAGTCCGGTTGATTTCGAACCAGAACAGACTTCCTTCCCCGACTGTGCTTTCCACGCCGATCACGCCCCCCATCAATTCAACCAGCCGTTTGCACACCACCAATCCGATGCCGGTGCCCTGTTCAGGCCCGGCATTTTGACCGAGACGATTGAACGGCTGGAAAAGCTGCGCCAACTGTTCCGGAGTCAGGCCTTCACCGGTGTCCCGGACGCTGATGCGAACCGAATCCGGTCCACACATCGTACATTTGACGGTAACTGTTCCGTTGGCCTTATTGTATTTGATCGCATTGGAAAGAAGATTGATCAGAACCTGCTTTATCCGTGTACGGTCGGCAAAGACGGAATAGGGAGTTCTGAAGTGGATAAAGTCCACGCTGATGCCGCGCTCCTGGGCCTGCGGTTCGACCATCACTTCGCATTCCAGCATTACCTCGGACAGAAGCACCGGCTCCAGCGACAACGACAGTTTGCCGGACTCGATCAGCGCGAGGTCCAGGATGCCGTTGATCAGTTCCAGCAGGTACCACCCGGCCTTGAGAATCTGGTCAATGCCTCTCATCTGGGACGGTGACGGCTCCGGCTTGCCCGATTCCAGCAGTTGCGCAAAACCGAGGATCGCGCCCAGCGGCGTACGCAGCTCATGGCTCATGCTGGAAAGAAAATCCGATTTGGCACGGTTGGCATTTTCCGCCACGCGTGTGGCGCGCTCCAGCTCCAGGTTCTTATCCAGCAGAGCCTGGTCAAGCGCCGCGCGCTCGGCTTCGATCCGCTTGCGTGCCGTATTGTCGGTGCCGATCAGCAGATAGCCGATGATCGCGGTTTGGGCATCGCGCAGCGCCGTGACCGATACTACCGCCGGGAAACGGCTGCCGTCCTTGCGGATATAGGTCAGCTCATAGATATCCTCTATGCCGCGGGAAGCCTTGAAAACCAGGGTCTCGAATCCGGGAGCGATGGGGGTGCCAAG
>JAURXC010000158.1 GCA_030654645.1 Deltaproteobacteria bacterium
AATATTCAGCTTGAAAACCGGGTCTGTATCTGGTACAGTCAGCACGTAAATTTCACCGTTTTACTGACTAGCATATATGAGTCTTTACGTTGTAATATCAGTGGGTTACCCTATTTGTGAACCGGAGTCTCGCCTTCGGCACCATTTAAAAAACAAGGGGTTACGGTTCGCCGTGACCCCTTTTTTTGCCTGAAATATGACAGGTGAATACACATGAACCAATTACCCATCAGGAGCATCCTCCCCGAACTTGTCTCAGCAGTCCTCAGACATCCCAATGTCCTCCTTTGCGCTCCGCCTGGCGCCGGCAAGACCACCTGCGTCCCGCTGGAACTCCTTAAACTCATTCCTGTAGAGGCCGGCCGCATTATCATGCTTGAACCTCGCAGAATCGCCGCCGTGTCCGCTGCCCGCTGGATGGCCCGCACTCTGGGTGAGGAGGCCGGCCAGACGGTCGGATACTCGATCCGTTTCGAAAGCCGCACTTCCGTGGCTACCCGGATAGAAGTCGTCACCGAGGGGATTCTGACACGCCGCATCCAGAATGATCCGCTGCTGGAGGGTGTGGCGATGGTCATCTTTGACGAGTTTCACGAGCGCAGCATCCATGCCGACCTGGGATTGGCGCTCTGTCTGGATCTGCAGCAGCAGGTCAGGGAAGATCTGAAAATTCTGGTCATGTCGGCGACGCTCGATGTCGCTCCACTGGCTGCAATGCTCGACAATGCGCCGGTTATCAATTCGGAGGGGCGCTCTTTTCCGGTTGAAGAGATTTATCTCGATGAACATGGAGATACAAGGCTTCCGCTGAGGATGGCGGCTGCCATTCACCGCGCAATTAATGAGACCGAAGGTGATATTCTCGCCTTTCTGCCCGGTTCCGGTGAAATCCGCGCCTGTGCGGCCAGGCTGGCCGAGTCTGGAATGGCAGATCGCAAGATCACCGTTTGCCAGCTTTACGGAGATCTGCCGTTCAATGAACAACAGAAAGCGATCCAGCCGGGCGGGCAGCGAAAAGTCGTGCTGGCAACCAGCATTGCCGAGACCAGCCTGACTATTGAAGGTGTCAGGGTCGTGATTGACAGCGGGGTATCCCGCAGAATGCAATTTGATCCGGCCAGGGGCATGAACCGGCTGGTCACGCTACGCGAATCCCGTGCCTCCGCGGAACAGCGCAAGGGGCGGGCCGGGAGGCTGGCTTCCGGCGTCTGCTATCGACTCTTCAGTCGCCATACTCTCAATGCGATGATTCCCCATACGCCTCCTGAAATCCGGGAAACGGACCTGTCGCCGTTGTTGCTGGAGCTGTCCGCCTGGGGCACTGCCGACCCCCTGGCTCTGCGATGGCTGGAGCAGCCTCCCGTGGCTGCCATGGAGAGCGCCCGGGCTCTGCTGGTGGAGCTGGATGCGCTGGATGCTGCCGGCAGAATCACACCGCAAGGTCACGAGATGTTGCGGTTGCCGCTACATCCGCGTCTTGGAAGGTTACTGCTTCGCTCAAGGGAGCTGAATTGCTTACATCTTGGCTGTGACCTGGCCGCATTGCTTTCCGAGCGGGATTTCATCCGTGTCTCCTCCAGGACAGATCATGCCATCATGGCCAGCCATTCGGATGTTTCTGACCGTCTGGATGCTTTGCGGAACTGGCGTGGGCATGGAAAGGGTGAAGCCGGTCTTGATCCGGCTGCATTAAAAAACGTGGAGCGTGTCGTTGGCCAGCTTGCCAGGCTTGTGAACAGCTCACAACAAAAGAAACATGAGTCGCTGGATGACGACCTGATCTCACGGCTGCTGCTGGCTGCCTATCCGGATCGTGTCGCGCGACGGCGTGTTGGCGGAGGTGATGGATACCTGCTCGCCAACGGGCGTGGCGCCAGACTTTCGCCCCGCAGCGCGGTGCGGGGGGCCGAGTATGTCGTTGCGGTCGCACTTGATGGCGGCAGTCAAGCGGAGGCCCTGATTCATCTGGCGGCCGGGGTTGCCGAGGATATTGTCCGTGATGAACGTTCCGGACATATTGTCCGGGAGACCTCCGTCAGTTGGAGCGAACGGAACGGACGTGCCGTTGCTACGCGTTTGGAAAAGCTGGGCGCGGTTCAACTTTCAACGGAAACCTTTGTTCCTGATGCAGACCAACTCGTTCCGGCAGTGATTGCCGCGGTGCGCAACTCGGGATTGGCGCTGCTTACAATTGATGATGCGGTGCGATCGCTGCAGGGGAGAGTCAACCTGATACGATCCGCCTTTCCCGGACGGGAGTGGCCGGATCTTTCCGACGGGGCGTTGCTTGCTACTCTGGAGGAGTGGCTGGCGCCGCACATTGCAGGGGTGAATAATTCCAAAAGGCTGGCTCAGCTGGATGTGTCCGGCCTGTTGCGCCAGCAGCTCGTTTATCGGCTACAGCGCGAATTGGACCAATTGGCCCCCACCCATCTCACTGTACCGAGCGGTTCCAGGATCAGGCTTGATTATACGGGGGAAAATCCGGTGCTGGCGGTGAAGCTGCAGGAGCTGTTCGGGCTGAAAGACACTCCGGCAATCGCGGACGGGCGGGTGATGGTGCTGCTGCACCTGTTGTCTCCGGCCGGAAGGCCGATTCAGGTGACCCGCGATCTGAAGGGATTCTGGGACGGGGCCTACCAGCAGGTGAGAAAAGAGTTGAAAGGGCGCTATCCCAAGCATCCCTGGCCGGATGATCCCTGGAGCGCCCCGCCCACCAGGCGCTTGAAACCGCGCAGCTGATCCGGGAATCCGGCCAACGGGGCGATTAATCCCCGGAGGCCGGATTTCTGTTTATAACGAAAATTTCCACTCGGCAACGGAACCCTCGGTGAGGACGTTAACCCCACGATCCGGATTGGCCGCCAGATGTCGCAATATCGCAAATACAGCTTCGGCTTCGTCCGGCATCTTCAGTGCTTCGGCAATTTCATCGGCGGTCATTCCCCGCGACTGTCCCGACAGTAATTGCATCACCGCGGATTGCAACGAAATTACGCTTCCCGCGGCCTTCTTGCCGGCTTCCACGCCAGGTTGGTGGTAGGCGTTGATATTGATCAGGCTGGCGTACAGGCCAACCGTGCGCTCGAAGAGCGCAATCAGTGCCCCGATCGTAAAGGCATCGATCCGGTCAACGGTGATGGTCATCGACTCGCGCCCCTTATCGTACAGAGCCCGCCGTGTGCCCTGGAAGAAGCCGAACAGGAAGTCCCCGCTGGTTATCCCCTCCTCAACCCGCATCGATCCTGAATCGCGGTCTTTCAGCACTTCAATGAAGGTTACGAAGAAGTTTGCCACCCCCTCCCGCAACTGTTGCACATAGGCGTGCTGGTCGGTGGAGCCCTTGTTGCCGTAGACCGTCAGTCCCTGGTTGACCGTTACTCCGTCCCGGTCCAGTTCCTTGCCGATCGATTCCATGATCAGCTGCTGCAGATAGCGTGAAAAGAGCAGCAGGCGATCCTTGTAGGGGAGCATGACCAGGTCCTTCTCGCCGCGACCGTTTGTGGCGTGGTGCCACATCAGCGCCATCAGTGCCGCCGGATTTTGCGTCGTATCTGTGCCGCGGGTAATGATGTCGCACTCCCTGGCTCCCTCCAGGAGTGATCTTATGTCCAGCCCCTGCAGCGCGGCCGGCAGCAGCCCGACCGTCGAAGTCACCGAGGTGCGGCCTCCGACCCAGTCCCACATCGGAAAACGCTCCAGCCAGCCCTCCGATTGCGCCAGGCGGTCTAGTTCGCTTCCTTCACCGGTTACCGCCACGGCATGACGGGCAAATTCCAGTCCGGCCCGATGATAGGCTGCCCGGGCTTCCAGCATGCCGTTGCGGGTCTCCTTGGTTGAGCCGCTCTTGGAGATGACGATCACCAGGGTGCGGGAAATCTCCTCTCCGAGTTCGGCGAAGACCCGGTCGATGCCATCCGGATCGGTGTTGTCGAGAAAATGCGTCTTCAGCCTGTCGCCTGCCGTTGATAGCGCATCGGCCACAAACTGCGGCCCCAGCGCCGAACCGCCGATGCCGATAACCAGCAGTCCGGTGAAGTTCCGGCCGTTCTGCCCGGTAATGGCGCCACTATGAATCCGTTGGCTGAAGGCTGCTACCTGCTCAATGGCCGCCTCTATTTCAGTGCGAATCCCGACGGATGGGGCAAGGGAGGGATTACGCAGCCAGTAGTGCCCGACCATGCGTCCTTCGTCGGCATTGGCGATTGATCCGCCTTCCAACGCCACCATTTCCTGGAAGGCCCGCTGCATGGTCGCTTCCATGCCGGCGAAGAATCCGTCAGCAAACTTCATGCGGCTGATGTCCAGGGAGAGGCCGATGGCGGGGCAGTGGCACAGAAATGACGAGTAGCGCTTCCAGAGATCGGTGTTATTCATATCAGGCTCCTGTAGTGGATACACAAAGGGCGGAGTTTCCTCCGCCCTTTGTGTATCATTCCGTATGTCGATTATTTTTTGATGTTGTAAAAAACATCGTGACCCTTGAAGAGGGCGGTGCTGTCAAGTTCGTCTTCGATCCGCAGCAGCTGGTTGTATTTGGCAACGCGGTCGGTGCGGCAGAGTGAGCCGGTCTTGATCTGTCCCGAATTGACCGCCACGGCCAGGTCGGCCAGCGTGGTGTCTTCGGTTTCGCCCGAGCGGTGCGAGATGACGGTGGTGTAACCGGCCCGTTTGGCCATTTCGATCGCTTCCAGGGTCTCGGTCAGGGTGCCGATCTGGTTGAGCTTGATCAGGATCGAGTTGGCGATCCCTTTCTGGATTCCTTCTTTAAGGATCTTCGGGTTGGTAACAAACAGGTCGTCGCCGACGATCTGGATGCGTTTGCCCAGACGGTCGGTCATGGTCTTCCATCCGTCCCAGTCGCGTTCGCCAAGTCCGTCTTCGATCGATACGATCGGATACTTACCAATCAGAT
>JAURXC010000173.1 GCA_030654645.1 Deltaproteobacteria bacterium
CAAAATTACTGCTAATATTACTGATTCAACTGGTGCTGCCTATGGTAAGGCGTTGAGCATTGTTGTAAATCCGGCTTTGGATATAGCCACGGCAACCACGGGTAATGCGGCACCTACCGGCGCAACGCTCAATGCATCATATTCATTTGCACTCAGGTCAAACAACGGCGGCATAGCTCCATATACTTGGGCCGTCAAAAACGGTGTGTTGCCCACAGGATTAACGCTTGACATCAACTCAGGTGTAATCAGCGGAACTCCAACTGCTTTGGGAAATTATACATTTGTGATCGAGTTGTCTGACCTGAATGGCACGAAGGTTTCTAAAACATTCACGATAAATGTAGCTACCAAGACAACTACACTAAATGTGGTATTGACTGGTGGCACAGGTAATATTGCTGCTTTCTCTTCAGTTGCCACGTCCGCACTTACCGGGTCTCCGGCTAACTTCACTCCAGCCAGTGCAGCAAGTATGACTATAAACGGCGTACCATCCGGTGGAACAGTTACCCTTTCAGTAACTTTCCCTAGTCTTCCCGCCAACCCGGTGTTTTACAAGGTATCCGGTATCCAGTGGACTCTTCTGACCCCCGATACCATATCCGGAACAACGATTACCTATCAGATTAAGGATCGTATTTCCGCTACCGATACGGATCCGTTAGCTTTGAGGGATTCAAACATAACTCCGGGCATCATTGACGACCCTATCGTTGTAGGAACTGCAGGGAGTACTACCACTGATCCTGGCACAAGCATTGCGCCATCCAGTGGTGGTGGCGGGGGCGGAGGATGCTTCATAGCTACCGCAGCATATGGCAGTTATCTTGATCCCCATGTTATGGTTTTAAGGCATTTCCGTGATGATGTTCTGCTTCAAAACGAACTAGGAACTGCATTTGTAAAATTCTATTATAAACACAGTCCTCCAATAGCTGATTTTATTGCACAGCATGATACATTGCGTATGTTGTTAAGATTCGTGTTGACTCCAGTGATATTTGCAGTCAAGTATCCACTTGTTGCCGGTGTTTTCATTCTGTTGGGTCTGTGTCTGTTTATTACTCGAAGGATTCATGCCAAGGAAATGCGAGAATTGGTCACGACTGACTAATGAACTATTATTTTCAGAATCTTACTTATGCTTAAACAGAAAGGGCGCGTATAAAACGCGCCCTTTCTGTTCAGAAAGTAACTACATTAAGTAATAATTGGTTTGTTTGGTAAATAAAAACAGCACTTACGATAATACGTAAGTGCCAGTTATATTTGGCTGGGGCGCCAGGGATCGAACCTGGGAATGTCGGAATCAAAATCCGATGCCTTACCGCTTGGCGACGCCCCAATATTAATTATGAATTGATAACTCAGAGTGTTTCGACTACTGCAGTATACCAGTCAGTGCCGATGGAAATCAGTTTACCGGCGTTTTCTGCTTCCTTCTTGTTACTGAAAATCCCAAATACTGTCGAACCACTTCCTGACATCATCGAACCTGTTGAACCATTCTGTATCATAAGCTTTTTAATATCTGCTATTACAGGAAAAGCCGGAATGGTTACAGATTCCAGGTCATTGTTGAAGATTGAACAAATGTCTTCAGCTGTTCTGTAAAACTGTGGCAATGTACTCAGAACTCTTTCGTTTGTCAACTCCAAACTTCTATAAACCCATGCAGTAGATACGTGTACCCCTGGATTGATGATCAGTATCCACACTTTTGGCATATCAGGCATGGCAGAGAGCTTCTCACCGATGCCTTCGGCAAGTGCGGTGTTTTTGAAAATGAAAAAAGGGACGTCAGCTCCAAGAGTAACCCCGATCTCCATCAGACGTTTATCAGGAAGTGTGAGATTTAAAAGTTCATTAAACCCCATCAGTACTGTTGCAGCATCACTGCTTCCTCCGCCCAGTCCGGCCGCTACAGGGATATTCTTTGTAATTATGATCTTAGCGCCCTGATTGGAACCTGACAGATCAAGCATGATACGAGCTGCTTTCCAGGCAATATTGTCCGGTCCGTCCGGGACTCCATTTCTGCCGCAAGTAACTGCCACTGTCGGTGAGTCGGTCAGGGTAATTGAAATCTCATCGCACAGGTTTATTCGCTGCATCACCATGCGAAGTTCATGATAGCCATCGGGTCGCCTGCGGATTACGTCCAGCAAGTAGTTGACCTTGGCAGGTGCTTTCAGGTTAAGAATTTGCACGTTTTCTCCCGTTTTTGGTTTATGTTGTGGTTATAGGAAATAATAGCAGGTTTGTCGAGTGAGAAGTTAATTCCAGCATGGAAATGAATTTGACAGAATTACTAGTAGTATGTTACGTGTAAAGTACGGTTATTTAGTGACAATATTGGAGTGTCGTCATGTTTAAAGAAATTCGTGAAGATATAAACTCTGTTTTTGAACGTGATCCAGCCGCAAGAAACGTCATGGAGATAATCTTCTGTTACCCTGGACTTCATGCTCTATGGATTTATCGTGTTGCTCACTGGTTCTGGGTTAATGAGTTTTATTTCCTTGGCCGATTCACTTCACATCTTGGCCGCTTTCTAACTGGTGTTGAAATCCATCCCGGAGCCAAAATCGGCAAAAAATTCTTCATTGATCACGGCATGGGGGTTGTGATCGGAGAAACGGCTGAAATTGGTAATAATGTTACTCTTTATCACGGGGTAACTCTGGGAGGAGTTACTTGGGATAAAGTCAAGCGTCACCCGACTTTGGAGGACAATGTAGTTATCGGTTCAGGATCCAAGGTTTTGGGACCCTTTACCGTTGGTAAAGGTGCCAAGATTGGCTCAAACTCGGTTGTTGTCAAGGAAGTGCCCGAGAATGCAACAGTAGTGGGTATACCAGGTCGGGTAGTAATGTCACAGGAGAAGCAGTCGGAGTCCCGTCCCGATTTGGAACATGGTAAATTACCTGATCCTGAAGCCAAGGCCATATCATGTCTGTTTGACCAGATCAGGGAGCTTGAACGAAAATATGCAACACTCGCCGAAGAACATGCAGAACTGAAAAAAAGGCTTGATAATGCACAGCAATAGAGCGTTGACGCTTTACTGCAAATCTGGCATATTCTAGCCATGATAAAGCGTCAGACAACAATAAATCGTATTTTCAAAGTATCCGGCATCGGTTTGCACAGCGGCCGTGAGGTTACCTTGGAGTTTCTTCCCCGTCGTGAATTTGGCATTGCTTTTGTTCACAATGGAATCACGATCCCCGCTCGTTATGACATGGTTGCCGATACACGTCTTTCCACCCTGATAGCCAAAGAGGGGGCCACTGTTTCTACCATTGAGCACATGATGGCTGCTTTTTACTTCTCAGGTATTACCAACTGTTTGGTTTATATCGACGGACCAGAAGTTCCAATCATGGATGGTTCTGCTTGGGAGTTTTATCAAGGGATGTGGAAGGCGGGTGTCTATGAATTTCCTGAAGATGGGGTTTACCTGAAAGTGTTACGCCCGGTTGAGGTTACCAGAGATGATGCGTATGTGCGGGTTAAACCACTCAATACACTGGACATCACCATGGCCATTGAATTTAGAGCTCCAGTGGGAAAACAAAAAAAACGGGTCACTGATGTTGAAAATGCATTTTCGATCATCAATTCCCGTACTTTTGGGTTTATTGAGGAACTCGAAGCGATTCGCAATGCGGGATTAGCTAAGGGAGCGTCATTGGACAACGCAGTGGCGATTGGAGAGGACAGCATCGTCAACCCTCATGGTCTGCGTTACAAGAAAGAGCTGGTTAATCACAAAATATTAGACCTGATCGGGGATCTCTACACTAGTGGCTATCGTATCCTTGGCAAGGTTGAAGCCAGTAAGACCGGCCATCACCTCAATAACCTCTTTCTGAAGGAACTCTTTTCAGACCCCCAGAATTATAGCATTTATTGACCAAGTATTACCTCTCCGGTATCCGTAAACAATCTCACCGGCAGTTCAAATACTCTTCTGAATATATTCAGTACTCCCGTTCCTATTGATTTGACCGGTATGGCGCTTACCTTCGGGTCTGACCACTTTCCCTTGGCTTCAAAATATGCTGTCAAAAAGTCCTTGTCTTTTCCGGTTAATAACCAGCCGACAATTGGAATCCGGTTGACAACTTTGTCAACTGTCTGAAGCGGTTGTACTCCAATCATGAAATCGAGTTCTTCTTTGACTATATCGGCGCTACCAATGATTGAGATATTGATGGCATCGCTGCTGATAAACATGTCTTGACTAGAAACGGTGCCGTCTTTGACAGCTATGCTCCCTTTTATGTTATTGTAGGGCATTCCGCCCGAAACCATGTCTGGTAATTGGAATTTAAGTAATTGAGAGATATTCAAAATGGAGAATACTTTTGATAGTGTGTTGAATTTGCGGAGTGTGCCATCCTTCATCTGCAGACGTATATTTCCAAGAGCACTCTTTTTGATATCGGACAGGTTGCTGCCGCGGGCGGTGAGGTCGCCGTGCAATGTTATGCTACCAGTTATTTCCCTTGAAACATCAAGGGAAGTCAGCAGCTTCTCGCAGTTAACCTTGTTGAGATCAATGGTCAGATCATAACGGCTGCCTTGTGTGCCGTTTTTGGCAATTCTGCCTTTTGCGGAAACTTTCCCCCCGAAAACGCCGGCGTTTAAATCCTGGACATATATATTCCCGTTTTCCATTTGTGCGGATATATTCAGCTTGTTGAAAGGAAGCTTTTTGTAATGTCCGGCGTCTGCCTGGAGTTTGATCTTATAGTTTGCGCCGGTATTCGATGCTGGCTGAGATGTTGCATCAATCGGGGCTATTGAAACAAGATCATCAATATTCAGTTTGGTGGATGCTATTATAAGAGATGCTTCAGGTGATCTGCCGGAGAGATATACTCCGCTGATATTGAAATTGGTTGAGTTCAGAAGCCCTGAAACGCTTTTAAATGTATATGTGCCATTCCGTATGGACAATGCGGCGTTGAGTCGTCTGATGCTTGTTTCCGGGCGTTTTTGAGCCAAGTTGATGTCACGCAGGAATAACTCCGGTGATGTAAGAAATATTTCCGCCTCCGGGTCCTGGAGACTTTTTACCTTGCCTTTAATGTTAATCAAAGAATTTCCGTAGCGGGCAGAGATACTGGAAGTTTCCATACTGTTGCCGTGGAAAGAAAAAGTGCCGTTGATACCGCTTATTGTTTTTAACTTTTCATCGGGTTGCAGGGAAAATGCGTTCAGGAGGATGGTGCCATCATATCCCATGGCGCTGAAGTCTTCTGGATTGCCGTTACCCTTGATATGTGCCTGTATTTTTCCACGTGGTTTGTATTTTTGCCACATGGACAGGATTGGTAGTGATTCACCCAGTAAAAAAGGATTTGTCTGCAAGTCAAATTCCAGATATGGCTGATTGCCATATCTGAACAGCGCGTTACCGGATAAAATCAGGGGCGCCAGGTTGTAGGAAAGGCTGGATAGCCTGGTTTCATCTTTTCCGATTATGGAGCTGAAGGTTAAATTATTTGATAAACCGGCCGGTTTACGGACTGCCCCTGGAAATGAATAAGATGCCTGTTTAAGATCCCATTCTCCACTGAGGCGGTAGGCTGAGTGGTGTCCGCTTCCTGTCAGTTTAAGAGAAGATGAGTTGCTGTAATCCAGTTTTGATGCTCCCACGATACCGGCCAGCCAAGCTATTTCCGGCCCACGTGGCAATATATCCATTCTCACCGGATAATCGGAGCGCTTGTCCGTATTGTATTCGGTGATAGAGCCATCCAGCTTGAATGGTGATGTCCCGAAAAGGCCCGACATTCCGATCAGATTGAAGTTCTTTCCCTTGAGTTCGATGATCCCTTTGATATTGTTAAATGTCGGCGCTTTGGGGCCGTAACTCAGAACCGCATTTTCCACCGGTCCTCGAATAACAAGAGTGTTGTAGTTCTGGCCGATTTCCATATGGGTGATCTGACTGATTCGGCCGTCAAGGATGCCGGTGTCAAGCTTGAAAACTCCGGACTTTATCTTGTTCTCAACGTAATCAGCGGCATCTTTTTCAATGATGCCGTACGGTACATAGTTCCTGATTTCCTCGTATTTGAATGTTTTGGGCGTCAATGCTTTAGCAATAATACGAGGATCTTTAGATGTGTAATCTTGAATCTGAGCGCTGCCTTTTATACTGAAAACTTCATCGATTGTAACGTCAACCGCGGATATATCTATGAGCTGTTTAGTCAGTTTCATCGAATAATTAACCTGCAGCAAGCGCGGAGAAAG
>JAURXC010000174.1 GCA_030654645.1 Deltaproteobacteria bacterium
GTTGCGACCCCTCTTTCCGAACTCGGGGTCGGAGATGTCCCGTCCGTGCCGATAGGGAAAACCGAAGTGCAGTCCGGCCGTGGGAGCCCGGTTCAGTTCGTCTGGCGGCTGATTGTCCCCCAGCCAGTCGCGGCCGTTATCGGTGAACCACAGCTCCCCGGTTTGGGGATGCCAGTCGAATCCGACCGTGTTTCGCACCCCGCCGGCAAATATCTCCAGCTTGCTTCCATCCGGCAGCATCCTCATGATCGAGGCAAAGCGCGGATCCTTTTCTTCACAGACGTTGCAGGGAGCTCCTACCGGAACATAGAGCCTGCCGTCCGGACCGAAGCGGATGAACTTCCAGCCGTGGTGGCTTTTGTCAGGAAAGGAGCTGTTGATCGTCACCGGCACGGGGGGGCTTTTCAGGCGCGCCTCAATGTTGTCGAAGCGGATCACGCGGTTGATTTCCGCGACGTAGAGGGCGCCGTTGAGGAAGGCCACTCCATTGGGTGATTTAAGCCCGCTGGCGATGGTAACCACTTCATCGGCCTTGTGGTCGCCATTACGGTCGATAACGGCGTAGACCTTGCCTTCGCCGCGGCTGCCGACAAACAGGGTTCCCCTGGCGCCGATCGTCATGGAACGCGCGCCCGGCACATCCGAGGCGTAGACGGAGATGTTGAAGCCCGGCGGGAGTTTGATGCTGTCCGGTCTCAATTCCACGCTGCTGCAACTGCCGGTGGTTGCAAGGATCAGCAGGGCCGTAACGAGAAACCTGCAATAAATCTGAACCATCATAAATCCTCCCCCCTCAGGGTTGCGGTATCATGACTTCAATCGCAGCTGCCTTTGCTCCAATACACCGCTTTTCCTTTATGCGTGTCGGCGGACTCTGACGGTCTTCAGCCCGCAGCCGGGACAACGTTTTTCCGCCACCTGGCGCTGGCAGGTTTCGCACCAGTATGCCAGAGGCGCGCTAATGCCGCATGCTCTGCAGGCCGGGTCGGCATCGTTTTTGTCAGAACAGCATTCCCGTTTGTCCATCATCTCTTTACCTCAGTTGATTTCCGTTGATTGATGGCCCACAAGTTGATTTTAGGCCGGTTGCGTAAATATAGGAAGCGCAGAGTGGAGTCGTGGGCAGCGACCCGGAATAACATGGCCGGAATCGATATTTCGTGTCTATAGGGACCCAAAAGCCGTTTTTGGGATTAATTGAATTGCCGCGGGAATACCTAGGCAACATTATTCCTGCCAGTTTTCAGCGACCGGAAGCTTACCATTTGTTGCCGCTCTTCATCATACAGGTTCAGGCGCAGGGCTCCCAGGCTCTTGCGCAGGGTCAGCGGCCTGACTGCCTGCAGCTGGGGGATGGCATCATGGCACTCCTGCAGCCGGTAGTTGGGAATGCCGGGACGGACGTGGTGGACGTGATGTAAACCGATGTTGCCGGTCACCCACTGCAGCAGCTTCGGCAGCCGGTAGTAGGAGGCGCCTTCCATGGCGGCCCGCCACGGATCCCACTGGTTGTGGCGCGCCCAGTAAACACCCTCGAACTGGTGCTGGTTGTAGAACAGCCAGACGCCGAGCGTCGCCGCCATGATCAGCACCGGCAACTGGACCAGGAGATAGGTGCTAAAGCCGATCGTGGCACTGGCGGCCACGGCAATGGCGGCAATAGCCAGGTTGGTGGCGATCACGCTGATGAAATCGATCCTTTTCGCTCCGGGTGACGGGTAACGGTTGCGCAGCAGGAAATAGTAGAGCGGACCGATGCCCAGCATGATCACGGGATGCCGGTACAACCGGTAGGCCAGTCGCTTCAACGGCACGGCAGCCAGGTATTCCTCCACGGTCATGGTGGTTATGTCACCCATGCCGCGCCGGTCAAGGTCGCCGGAGCTGATATGATGCCCGGCATGGCTGCGGCGCCAGTCGTGAAATGCGGTGAAAGTCAGGATGCCGCACAGATAGCCGATGTTCCTGTTCCAGCGTGGCGACGGAAGGAATGATCCGTGGGTGCAGTCGTGGAAGAAGATGAACAGGCGGGCGAACAGTGCGGTGGCAGCCACGGCCAGCACAAGTGTGATCCAGTAGGGATAACCGATGCGAATTGTCAGGACCATCAGAGACAGCAGCAGCAGGTATGGAATGAGAGTCGTCAGAAGCTGACGAATGGCGGTCCCGAATTCTGATTGAGCGTACCGTGCGGTCTGTTTGTACCACTCCGGTTTTTCGACTTTTGCAACAATAAGCACAGGGTTGAAGGACATGTGAGTCTCCTTCGGCAGTAATCAACGTCTCCGGGTAAGTATAAAATAATCAGCACGACATGCAAGCGTTGTGTATTTTCCACCATGTCAGAACCACCGCCGAAGCGGCATTGCATCTCCTGTGCCCCCATTCTTGCGCCATTTTTTCATCGTCCGGTGCTAAAATGGAAGCACGAAGGGAGGATGATGATTATGCGTATTATACTTATCGGCGGAACCGGAACGATCGGGCGGGAGGTGGCAAAAGCGCTGGCTGTGAATAACGAGGTGATCACCGCCAGCCGCAGCGGGGGGATGTTGCGGGTTGACATCTCCGAGCCGAGCAGTGTCGAGGCGATGTATCACGATGCCGGTGCATTCGACGCAGTGGTTTGTGCCGCCGGGAGCGCCCGTTTTGGCCCCCTGGACGATCTGGAGTATGAGGACTTCCTGTTCAGCTTCAGAAACAAGCTGATGGGGCAGGTCAACCTGGTCACTATCGGCCGGAAGCAGATCAATGACAACGGTTCGTTCACATTGACCAGCGGCATATTGGCCCGGGAACCGATGCCGGGCGGCAGCGCCGTCAGCATGGTCAATGCCGGGCTGGAAGGTTTTGTGCGCGCAGCGCAACTGGAGCTGGAGCGCGGTGTACGGGTGAATATAGTCAGCCCGGTCTGGGTTCAGGAAACACTGTTGGCCATGGGCAACAAACTGCTGGAAGGGATGCCCGCCGCACTGGTCGCCAGGGCCTATGTGGCCAGTGTCACCGGGACCATGAAAGGGTCGGTGCTGGATGTGAACGACTATACCTGAAATCCTTGCAGGCTTAACTCCGGATTTCAGCTATTCTGTACTGTCGCGGAGCGGATTCTGCTATACTGAAACCATCGGACAGGTGGTTTTGTTTGAGACTGAAAGATGTCCGCGCCCAGAGCGCGGAAGGGAGGTTCGTCATGAAAGCCAGCACTAAACGGGTGGCACGAGGTATGTTTCACGAAGTTAGCGGCAAGGCCAAAGGGATGATCGGTTCTCTGATCTCGAACAGGATGTTAAGCATCAAGGGGAAAATGGAGCTGATCTCCGGCAAAATGCAGAGAAAGGTCGGCAAGGTTCAGTCGGTGTGCGGATTCTGATAGCAGCATTCACATGTTGCGGTTAACGACACAAGGCAGCCGGAGGGCTGCCTTGTGCATTTGTGCCTTGTCACGGCTCCAGGTAATCTGAATAGAAATAATCCTGTCTGACTCCATGTGCCTTATTGAAAATTGTTTTCAATAAGGCACAAACCTGTTACTATTGTTTCAAAGAATGGAAGGGGGAATTAAAAATGAGAACCATAAACAACGACATTAATCAGGAATACATTCCAGTAGAACTTCACAGGATGACGGAAGAAGAATTCGAACTGGGGGAACCGGAACTTTGCGAGGCAAGCGCTGACTGATATACTTTGCAGACGAGGATTCAATGGCCGATTCCACCAGGGATCGGCCATTGCTGTTTTTGTATCCCCGGAATCTACCCCTTTTTGCCGATTGCCGTGCCCCACCATTTCAGTTACTATGCCGGAAAATTCTTACTAATACCAAGGAGCCCCCATGCCTGCTACCGCCCGCCACATCCTTGTGGCGACAGAAGACCTATGCCTGCAGCTCAAGACCCAGATTGAAGCCGGCGCCGATTTCGCCGAAGTTGCCAAACACAAATCCTCCTGCTTTTCGCGCTTGCGGGGGGGCGACCTCGGCTCTTTCCGCACCGGGCAGATGGTCAAGGAGTTCGATGATGTCGTCTTCTCCGGCGAGCTGAACAAGGTGCTCGGCCCGGTCAAAACCCAGTTCGGCTATCACCTGATCGAGGTGACCAGCCGATGGTAGCGACAACAGAAGAACCTCGGGAGATGAGCGGACTGGATCAGGCTCTGCAGGCACTGCGCCAGGATATGAACAATGCCAGGCGGCAGTCGACGTTTTACGATCTCTTCATCAATACGACTTTTTGCGTTCCGACTCTTGATCAACAGGAACTCGACGGAGAATCGGCAGTTGAGGAAGGGCAGGTTCTTCCCCTGATCATCGAATCGGAAGGGAACGATTATCTGATGATTTTCGACAGCGAAGAGCGTTTGAAAGCCTGGGCAGCAGAAGATGTCAAATGGGTCGGGGTCCCGGGATACGTGCTGGCCGCCACCACCATGCCGCCGCTCCATATTGCAATGAACGTCGGCACCGAATATTCGAAACAGTTTCTGCCCGACGAGATCGCCTGGCTCCGGGAGGTAGTGGAGCGTTGCAATGAAGCTGTGACAGCCCAGGAAGAGCCGAATCCATAGGTGTCATCACGAAACTTACGTTGAGTTTCCAAGCCGGCAGGGTGACACGATATCCACACTCCTTCTTGAATCGATAAATATTTCTCCGTAGTTGCATTGGCAAAGGCGACTCAACCGGGGGGCAAACAGGAGAGATGAGTGTTCAATCGATCCACTAAAATTGAGAAACAGCTTGTTGAGGCAAACCGACGGTTAATGGACGCTACTAAAGCACTCGCGCCAATGCACAAGGGTGGCGAACTGGAAGAGTTCTATGCGGCACATGAAGAGGTGTTGCGTTTGGAACGAGAATTGGCAAAGTTCAAAAAAGAACCTTACGCTGTACCATGTAACTTTCCTGTAAAATGGGACACAGGGGCGCCACTTCCATTTTTGCTGTGTAATGACAATCGGACATTTTTGACGTTCTATGTTACTGAGACTGATCCAAATTGGGATGGAACATATGTAAACGTAGTTGATCTGGCTTCTTCCGAGTCAGCCTCTTTGTGCTTAGTAACATTCCAGAACTGCTTTTCAGCAAAACTTGGCCACCCAAATGATGAAGTCCAGAGCGGGCACCCTCTAGCAGGACGTGGGCTGGAAGGGTACACAGCACAGTTTGTAATAAACTCACCATGGCTAGAGGAAGTTGCCAAAATCAATAGTGTTCACCCCTATGACGATTCAAACAGATGGAAGTCATTGAACCATTATATCTTCTGGTTTCACGACTGCACTTTTGAGTGTTTGGCAGAGTCCTACACAGTTGAAGTTTTAAGAGAGACTATGGCACAACTCCTTGTCCGGGTTCAGGGGAAACTTTTAGAATAAAAATCTCACAAACAAAGCGCGGCAGACGGTCGGCGCGAAAGGCCGCGCCGCCGCTACGCTCACCACCGTTGTAATGTAATAATATGAAACTACTTATAATTACAGTTATCTCCCTATGCTCGTCCAGCTTTGCACAAGCCTTAGGCGGTGCTGCGCCAATGGCAAAATCAGAGTATCGTCAGATTGTCATCGGTATGTTGGTTTTTTGGGGAGTATGGATTTTTATAAACGGATTCCAGGCAATTCGACAAAAGCGACTTTTGCCTGGAACAGGTAAGTATGACATTGCTAATGGTGATACGGCAGTGTTTTGGGGCTGGGTTCATTGCCTAATTGGCAGCATTATGCTTATTATCGCCGTCATAGTCCTAATTTTATAAGAGTCAATTCCAACACGCGAATATCCGCTTGCCAAAGGCGACTCCTGATTTTACGACTCTTTCATTTTGTTTGTATTTTCTGGCTTGATCTGATGTGTCAAACGAGATACAGTTTACAAAATGATGCGGGGAGGAAACGACATGCCACGAGCTGCAATGATCCATGCTCGAATGGAACCGGAATTAAAACAGGATGTTGAGAGCATCTTCAGGGCACTTGGAATGACCACAACCGAAGCCGTAACGCTTTTTTACAAGCAAGTTAAGATGCGGCACGGATTGCCGTTTGCTGTCGAAGTGCCGGATGATGAACTGGATACTTGGCAAAGAGAAGAGATTAAAAAAGGGCTTGAGGAAATGAGAGCCGGTAAGCTGATTGACCACTCCGATGTTGTCAAACGCTGGGCGGATCGGCAATGAGGATACGCTGGACTGAAGGAGCGGATGGCAACCTCGACCAAGTCGAGGAATATATCTCTCAGGACAATCCACCGGCTGCGGTTGCTACGGTAAATAAGATCATCGATTCTGCCCAGATGCTGGCTGACTATCCGGCCATCGGGAAACGCGGTCGCGAACGCGGCACACGGGAACTTGTTGTTGCCGGCCTCCCGTACATCGTCATTTATGCTGTACAACGTGAGGAGCTGATTATTCTACGAGTGCTGCATACATCCATGAAATATCCGTAAACAATCTCTCATAAGATAACTGTTTAACCCAGAAGGTGATTAACTTTTTTGATGCATGTCCAGGATTTATCGGCGTGCATCCGTTTTTCTCGGTGGTTAACTGCCATTTACAGGATGAATCCTGGTGGAATATTGCTGATTTTTAACTGACCGGAATTACGACAAAATTTCCGACAAATCGCAACATCGGTGAACCCGCTATGGTTTCCGCGCCCCGCGCTTAGTCGAGGTTCAGGAGTGCCGGCAGCTCATGGATGCTGTCCAGCAGCCAACGGGCGGCGCCGAATTGGCCGCCACGGTTCATGTCGCCGGGGATTGCCGCAACGACCAGTCCGGCCCGGGCCGCGGAGGTGACACCCCGCTCCGAATCCTCGATGGCCAGGCAGCGGCCGGGGTGGAGCCCGGCGCGGGCGCAGGCGGTCAGGTACGGTTCCGGATCGGGCTTTGACGAGACGTAGTCCTCGCGGGTCAGGATGAAATCGAAATAGCCGAGCAGTCCGCTCGCCCGATGCATCTGCAGGAAATTGTCCCGCCGGCAGCTGGTGACGATCGCCATCGGCAGCCGTCCATGGAACAGTTCCAAGGTGTCGCGCACGCCGGGGTACACCCGCGATTCCTCACCCAGTAGCCGGAAATAGATCTCGTCACGCACCCGGCGCAGCTCTTCCTCGTCGCTGCCGCCGGCAGCGAGGCTGAGCACGCTCTCCCCTTGGCGCAGCGAGATCCGGCAGAACTCTTCCAGGGAAAGCTCTACCCCCGCCTGCGCCAGCGCCTCGGCATTGGCCTGATAGTAGAGCTGCTCGGTTTCCATCAGCACTCCGTCGTTGTCCCAGAAAATCCCGTCAAACATTTTAGCGCTTACCTCGTTTAAATTTCAGATACATTTCCGGTCTGTGATCATGGCAGCCACGAAACCGGCCGCTTTTCTATTAATCTCCCGGATTCCCAGGAAACCGGCGACATTAGTGGATGAAATTCATGTAAATCTTGTCCTCGCGCTGCGGTGGAGTGATTGTGCTTTTGCCATGTTCGACCAGCTTCATCAGCCAAGCCATGTTCTTCCCCAGCACCCGCATGATCTGGACCCCTTCAGTATCCTGGTTCACCTCTCCCGGACTTCTGCCGTGGATCACGTTCCAATAGTTGGAAGTGGGCATCAGCATCTCCGCATAGTTGATGAAATTGTTCAACTGGTCGAAGGTCGGCAGGCCGCCGGAGCGCCGCACCGCCACCACAGCGGCGCCGACCTTGTGGCGCAGCATGCCGCCGTTGACGCTGGTCACGTAGAAGGCACGGTCCAGGAATGATTTCATGGTGCCCGCGATGGCGGAGAAGTGCACCGGTGAGCTGAGGATGATCCCGTCCGCTCCCTTCATCTTCTGGATCCACTCGTTGACCTCGTCACCCGGCAGGACGCACTTCTCATTCCTGTTTTTGAAACACTGACCGCAGGCGGTACAGCCGCGAATCACCTTGTTGCCGACATGAACGATCTCGGTTTCGATCTCCGCCTGTTCCAGCTCCGCCGTTACCATCTTCAGCGCATGCCAGGTGTTGCCTTCCCTGTTGGGACTGCCGTTGAACGCCACTACTTTCATATCAATTCTCTCCCTGACAAACTCGGACTACATTTTTTTAATCGGTGGACTATTCTGATCCATAGGATCTAAAACGTCAATAACGTACATGTATTTGGTACGTGTACCTGTTAAGGAACCTATAACCGGTACCCGCGCTGTTAGATTGCTGCACCAGCGTGGCAATGTTGCTCCTACGATCTCAAAGGCGGGGGGCTATGATGGCCGGAGAGGCAAAGCATATCTGGGCGGTTGACGTACAGAGCAGCAGTACAAGACAGAAATAGTCTTTTCCTGATTACCCTCACTATGTTTACTCAACTTCGTCATATTGCAAATTTATATAATATACTGATTTACTTCAATAATTGGTATAGGCATGAGGCCAATGTGACAAAGTAGAGCTACTCAATGGTCAAGTGTTCCACCACAAGACTTCCTTGGCCAATAGTCAGAATTCCCTGCAGCACCGTATGGCCATTCTGTGTGGAAAAAATAGAATCGAAACCTCCTGCTAGAGTCAAAGACTTGGATATTCCCGTGGTAAGGTTCTCGATAAAGGGTATCCCTTTTGCCTGTATGACCGCACCGCTGGCGGCATTGTTGTAAGCCGCCTGAAGAAGTCCGAATACTTGCGGACTGCCAAATATCCGGGCATTGGGAAGAATGTCAAAGTTTGCTGTTACGCTCTGGTAGAGAGTAGACAAGGTTACGCCACATAGCCCGGTGCCTGTGCAGGCGCCTTCCCATCCAGAAAACCGTGATCCGTTCGATGCGCTCTGCATCAGGTTGACAGTTGATCCGGAGTTGAAGCTATTTGAACATGTTGCGCCTGTGCAACTGATCCCGGAAGGGGCGCTGTTAACCGACCCGCTCCCGGCGCCGTTGAGGGAAACGCCTAATCCAAAATGGTTGGTTGATGCAGATGCCTCCGGACTGGTCCCGGTGGTATTTGTGGCCGTGACAGTAAAGGTATAGGCAGTGTTGTTGTCCAATCCAGTGACTGTTATCGGACTGGACGGACCTGTGGCGCTGATATTACCGGGGTTGGCGGTCACGGTGAATAAAGTGATCTGACTGCCGCCGTTGGGGGCCGGGGGAGTAAAACTGACCGTGGACTGACCGTTGCTTGCCGTAGCTGTCACTTGGGTTGGTGCGTCGGGGGCTATAACAAGGATCATGGGCGTGACACTATTGGAAGC
>JAURXC010000186.1 GCA_030654645.1 Deltaproteobacteria bacterium
GGTCCGCAACTGCTGCAGGAATGCGCCGGGCTGGGCGGCTGCGAAACCGGTGATGCCAGGATCACCGCCGGTTACAGGCTGCCGGCGCGGCATGTGATCCACACCGTCGGGCCGGTCTGGCACGGCGGCGACAAGGGTGAGCCGGCGCTGCTGGAATCGTCCTATCGCCGTTGTTTCGAACTGGTCCGCCGGCATGGCCTCAGGAGCATCGCATTTCCCGCGATCAGCGCCGGTGTCTACGGCTATCCGATGCGCGCGGCGGCCGAAATCGCGCTGACGGCCGCCCTGGCGGCGATCGCTGAGAACCCGGAACTGGAGCGGGTCGTTTTCGTCCAGTTCAACGCCGCCGCTCAGCAGGTCTACCGGGAGGCGGCGGCAAGGCTCGGGATACGTTAGTAAAGGCTCTTTTGGGTGACGATCATCAGTGTCACCAGCAGCGGAAAGAGATTCAGGCAGAAGAAAACGGTCTTTTCGGAGCGGAGCAGGGCCAGCGAAATCATCGGCAGGATCAGCAGCGCGAAGCAGGTTGCGATACTGCGCGAAACCAGGCCGAAAGCCGGCAGCAGCATGGTCGCGCAGACCATGGCTACGCACCAGAGGCCGAAGAAGCCGATGAAGCGGCTGCCTGCGGACGCCGCCGTCAGCAGCGGAAAACCGGCCTTGCGATAGTCGTCGGCATGGCGGCGCTGGAAAAGCCAGAAATGGGGAATCTGCCAGAGGTAGAGCAGCCCGGCCAGCAGCATGATGCGGTAGTCCGGGATGTTCCCGCCGGCGCAGCTCCATCCGATCAGCGGTGGCAGCGCCCCGCATACGGCCCCGGCGGCCAGCGCATAGGGAGTGCGCCGTTTCAGGGGGGTGTAGATGCCCAGGTACCAGAGGATTCCGCCCGCTCCCAGCAGTGCCGGCGTGACTCCTTCGGCCGTTGCCAGCAGCAGTACCCCCGACAGCACGACCGCAGCGCCGATCAGAGCCGCCTGGGCCGGTTGCATGCTGCCCCTGGCTACCGGGCGCAGCATGGTGCGGAGCATCAGCCGGTCCGCTTCGAACTCCAGGGCTTGGTTGAGCGCCGATCCGCCGAAGGCCAGCAGGGCTACACCGGCAAAGACCAGCCAGGGCAGGCTGGCGTAGGTAGTTCCCGGAAAGAGCATGACGCCGCCGGCGGCCGCGACGCCGTTCAGCAGCGACAGGCGCGGGCGGAACAGGCTGGCCAGGGAGCGGATCATTTCAGGCCTCGCAGGTACTGGACGATGGCCCGCAACTCATCCTCCTTGAGGGTGAAAGGGGGCATGATCGGGGGGAAATCCTTGACCAGATCCGCGCCCGGCTCCAGGATGGAGCGCCGCAGGTAGGCCTCGTCCACGATCACGGCCCGTTCGGCGCCGTTGGTCTCAACCGCGACGCTCCGGCCCCAGATCCCCTTGAAGGTCGGTCCCACCCTGGCGCTGCCGTCCTCGGAGTGGCATCCCAGGCAACCATGCTTCTCCAGTAACTCGTGCCCCAGGTGTTCCTTCTGTTCCCCGGCCCCACTTTCATGTTCCATCCAGGCTGAGAATTCCGCTTCGGGCAGCGCCTCCACTGTGGTGATCATGGCCGAATGGCTGGTGCCGCAGTACTGCGAGCAGAACAGGTCGTAGCTGCCCGCTTTCGAGGCCACGAACCAGGCGTGGTTCTTCATGCCCGGAACAACGTCGCGCTTGACCCGGAAGGCCGGCAGGAAGAAGCCGTGGATCACGTCCTGCGATACCAGGTTGACCCTGACCGGCCTGCCGACCGGCACATACAGCTTGGGGCTGGTGACCCCGTTGGCATAGCTGAAGCTCCATGACCACATGCGGGCGGTGGCGGTCACCTCCATCGCCCCCTTGGGGACGTTGCGCAGCGTGAGGTAGCCGGACCAGCCGTAGTAGAACATGGCCAGCACCAGCATGGTTGGCAGCACGGTCCAGATGATCTCCAGCCAGAGGTTGCCCTCTGCTTTCGAAGTCGCCTCCGGCGCTTTTGAGCGGTGGTAGCGCACGACAAAGTACAGCATCGCCGCGGTGATGCCGATCAGCAGCACCAGGCAGGCCCCGAAGATGAACATGAAGACCGGATCGATCGCTTCGGTTGTGGTCATCAGGCGTGCAGGGTTCACAATAGTTCCTCAGCTTTAACGGTAGAGCACATCAAAAAAGGTCAAGCCGATAAATATGGCCAGGGTCACCAGCGCCAGGAACAGCAGCCAGCGCAAGAGGCGTCCCTCGTACTTCATGTGCATGAAGAAAACGATCACCAGGCCGGCCTTGGCGCAGGCGATGGTCAGCGCCGCGATTACCTTGTAGCCTCCCAGTTCGACGCGGGTGATGGCGACGGTCAGGGCGGTCAGGATCAGCAGAACCAGCCAGATGCCGGTCAGCTTGCGGTAGCCGATGATGTGATGTTGTTCGTGCCGGTCCACAGGAATTGTTTCTCCAATGCTTTGGTAGGTGCGCGGCTTGCCGCGCCCTTTTGCCGTAATAGCCTCGGGCGCGGCAAGCCGCTCCCCTACAAGACCAGATAATACAACGGGAAGATGAAAATCCAGATCAGGTCCACCAGGTGCCAGTAGAGCGCCCCGTTTTCCAGCAGGATGTAATCGCTGGCATTGACCGCGCCGGATCGGGCCTTGAGCGCGATCCAGGCCAGCAGCAGCGCGCCGATGACGACGTGCAGGCCATGGATGCCGGTGGTCATGTAGTACAGGCTGAAAAAGACCGATTCGCCCGGCGGCCCGTTTTTCAGCTGCTCCGATCCGGGATAGATGCCGTGGCCGATCTTGGCGCTCCACTCGAAGTATTTTATGACCATGAATCCGGCGGCGCAGAGAATCGTGCCCCCGATCAGCGCCACGACCCGTCTTGTCTCCCCGCGCTGCGCGGCGGTGACCGCCATGGCGGCCGACAGGCTGCTGGTCAGCAGTATCACGGTGTTGGTCGCCCCCAGGATCCAGTCCAGCTGCCTGCCGGCCGTGGCGAACTCATGCGGGTAGCGCTTGAGGTACACCGCATAGAGCAGGAACAGCCCGCCGAACAGCAGCAGTTCGGTGAACAGGAACAGCCACATGCCGAGTTTGGCTCCAAAGTAGTCTTTTTGTTCCTGATGGTTCATTTCCATATCCCTGATAAAGTCAAAGCCGGTTTCCATCCGGGTATTGCAGTCACTCCGCGAAGCTGAACCCGGCGCCCTTGTTCGTTTCATGGTGTTTACAGGCCTGGGCAACAATGTCCAGCAGCTCGCTTTCGTCCCAGGGCTTGGTCAGGAACTTGAAGATCGTGCCCCGGTTAATGGCGGTAGTGACCGCCTGCAGGTCCGGATCGCCTGTCAGCAGCATGCGCACCACATCGGGATAAATCTCCTTGACCCGTTCCAGGAATTCGTTGCCGTTCATGACCGGCATGCGCAGGTCCGAAATCACCACGGCAACACACCTGCTGGCCAGTATTTCAAACCCCTCGGCGGCACAGGTGGCGCCGAAGACCTGGTAGCCGGCCAGGGCAAGCATGCTCTGCAGGGAGTGGATCACCTGCCTGTCGTCATCGACCACCAGGATGATGTGTTCCGCATCCTCCGGGCAGGGTTCTCCAAAGCTGACGGCCTGGTATTGCTGCAAAAATTGCATGAACTGCCCGGCCGGTAGCGGTTTGCTGATGTAATACCCCTGGATTTCGTCGCAATGGTGCTGGCGCAGGTAATCCAACTGGCCAACCGTCTCGACCCCTTCGGCGATGACCTTAAGATGCAGGCTGTGGGCCATGGCAATCACCGCCTTGGCAATGGCTGCGCTGTCCGGATCGCTGGTGATGTCCCTGACAAAGGATTGATCTACCTTGAGCTTGTCGAAGGGGAAGCGCTTGAGATAGCCGAGGCTGGAGTAACCGGTGCCGAAGTCGTCCATGGAAAGGGTGGTACCCAACGCCTTCAATTCCTTGACGATGCCGGTCACACGATCCAGGTTCTGCATGACCAGGCTCTCGGTGATTTCCAGCTCCAGGTAACGGGCATCCAGGCGTGTTTCCAGAAGAATCCGCTCCACAACCCGTGCAAGATGCTTCTGGCGGAACTGGCGGGCGGAGAGATTGACCGCTACCGGGATTGACGGCAGTCCCAGCTCCTGCCAGGCACGGTTCTGGCGGCAGGCGGTTTCCAGAACCCATTCGCCGATCGGCTCGATCAGTCCGGTCTCCTCGGCCAGCGGAATAAAGCTGGCCGGGGTGATCAGCCCCAGATCCGGGCTCTGCCAGCGCACCAGCGCCTCCATGCCGGTCAGCTGCCCGCTCTGCAGGCTTACCTTGGGCTGGTAGCAGATAAAGAGCTCATCCCGTTCCAGGGCGCGGCGCAGATGTTTTTCCATGGTCATGCGCGTCAGCGAACGGGCATTCATCTCGCCGGTATAGAAACGGATCCGGTCGCGCCCCTGCTCCTTGGCCTGGTACATGGCCAGGTCGGCGTTTCTCAGCAGCGTCTGCACATCTTCGCCGTCCCGGGGCGAGATGCTGATGCCGATGCTGCAGGTAATCATCAGCTCATGGCCGTTGATCCGGAACGGTTGCGACATCATCTGGCGGATATCTTCAGCAATGCGATCGGCCATTTCCCCAATCTCCTCATTGCAGACCACGGCGACAAATTCGTCGCCCCCCTGGCGGGCCACCGTATCCCCGGCCCTGATACAATCAGACAGTCGTTCCGCGGCCACCTTGAGCAGCCTGTCCCCCACATCGTGCCCCAGGCTGTCGTTGATAAACTTGAAATTATCCAGGTCGATAAAGAAGACCGCAACCTGCTGGGATGTGCGCCGGGAGATGAGCAGGGTCTGATTGAGGCGATCCACGAGAAGATTGCGATTCGGCAACCCGGTCAGGTCGTCGTGGTTGGCTTGGTACTCCAGCTGTTGTTCGTAACGTTTCCGTTCGGTGACTTCTTCAAAGGTCTCGATCACCGCCAGCAATTCCCCCCTGCTGTTGCGTATCGGCGCAGCATTGAAGATCAGGTAGCGGTCGGCGCCATTGAGATCGGGATACCACCCTTCGGCCTGAATACCTTCCGGGATGAAGCTGGATTTGCCGAAATTATGGTAATGTGCCGGTATTTTCTCCGGCATGCCGTCAATCACCATGTCGGCCAGCACCGGGTGGTGTTCCGTGTAAAAGGCCTTCCAAACCTGATCGCGGCCGATGATATCCCCAGCCGCGATGCCGGTCAATTCCTCACAGGCATGGTTCCAGATCAGCACCCGCCGCTCGGTATCGATCACAAAGGCCGGAACGGCGCTGTTGCGCACCAGGCTTTCGGCAAACTCCTTCTGATCGGCCAGCGCGGTGGCCACCAGCTTGCGTTCCGAAATGTCCTGGATAATGGCGATGTAGGAGAGGTGCCCCTCCAGCTGAAGGGTGCTGATTGAAACCTGCACCGGAAAGCAGGCCCCGTCCTTGCGGCACCCGCTGGTCTCCTGCCGTTGCCTTAGCTTGCCGCGTTCTCCGCAGATGATAGTTTCCTGCTGTTCCGTGGCGGTTTCAAGAGAGAGGCCGGGGATTATGACCGCCAGATCGCGGCCGGCAATTTCTGCCGGGGTATAACCAAACGCGCTGACCGCCGCCGGGTTGATCGACTCGATCTTTCCCTGTGAATCAAAATGGATCACGGCATCGACCAGATGCCGCAAGGTCTGCTCGGTCCGGTTCATCTCCTCGGTGGCCAGGTTCTGGAACGGCCTGACGATCAGCCACCAGATGAAGGGCGCACTCAACAGCGACAGACCCAGGGAATCAGCCAGGTTCTGGAGGTACGCCGGAGCCCCCTGCATCATGGCGCCCAGCAGGTACATCATGACGCTTTCCAGGGCAAATACGATTATCAGCAGTCGAACAAACAGCGCCACCGGTTTTGGAAAACGCGCGTGTCTTCCCGAACCGACGCTGTCGTTATTCGGATTCATTGCGATACTCCTTTTTCTGTTTCTCGAAAACCCCGTCCCGCGCCGCCGTAAAATCGTACGGCCCATGGGTAACCATTGGCTCTTCCTCGAAATTTTCCGTCGGCGGCGGGGTGGCGACGCTCCACTCCAGCGTGGCGCCGCCCCAGGGGTTGCCCTCGAACGGCAGCCCCGAGCGTAGACCGCGAAACAGGTTGACCAGCATGATCACCAGGCCGGCAGCCAGGATCCAGCTGCCGACCGTGGCCACCAGGTTGAGGCTGGCGAACTCGGGCAGGTAGTC
The DNA here is from genome assembly GCA_030654645.1 of Deltaproteobacteria bacterium. GTDB lineage: Bacteria > Desulfobacterota > Desulfuromonadia > Geobacterales > Pseudopelobacteraceae > JACRCG01. Next base: position 6,234 of record JAURXC010000186.1, read on the forward strand.
GTAGTAGCGGCGCGGCATGCCCTTCATCCCCAGCACCTGCATCGTGAAATACAGGATGTTGAAACCGGTGAACATCAAAGCCCAGGCGAGCAGGGCTGGTTTTTCGGCATAGCGCCGGCCGTAGAACTTGGGCAGCCAGTAGTGCATGGCGGCAAAGAAGGCGAATCCGGAACCGCCGAACATCACGTAGTGGAAATGGCCGACCACGAAGTGGGTGTCATGCACATGCACATCGGTGGCGGCCGCACCCAGGATCAGGCCGGAGAGGCCGCCGATCGAGAAGAGCAGGATGAAGGAAAGTGCGAACAGCATCGGGGCTTCCAGCGAGATCGAGCCGCGGTAGAGGGTCGAGACCCAGTTGAAGACCTTGATGGCCGAGGGGATCGCCACGATGAAGGTCAGGAAAGAGAATACCAGCACGGCGGTATCGCTCATGCCGCTGGTGAACATGTGGTGTCCCCATACCAGCGAGCCGGCGGCGGCGATGGCCAGACTGGAGAAGGCGATCATCTTGTAGCCGAAGATCGGCTTGCGCGAGAAGACTGGGATAATATCCGATATCACCCCCATGGCCGGCAGGATCATGATGTAGACCGCCGGATGGGAATAGATCCAGAACAGGTGCTGGTACATCAGCGGATCGCCGCCCCGTGCCGGGTCGAACAGGCCGGTGCCGAGCAGCCGTTCGGCCATGA
>JAURXC010000203.1 GCA_030654645.1 Deltaproteobacteria bacterium
ATGGTTTGACTCGTACACTGATAAACAACATGGTCGTTGGTGTAACAAAAGGATTTCAGACTGATCTGGAAATCAATGGAGTTGGTTACAGGGCTGAGGTTAAGGGCCAAGAACTTGTATTAAGTCTTGGATACTCACATCCGGTCAACTTTCAGATTCCTGATGGAATCTCAATTAACGTTGAAAAAATGACCAAGCTCTCTGTCAAAGGATACGATAAAGAATTAGTTGGCCAGACAGCTGCTAAAATCAGATCGTTCCGCAGTCCTGAGCCTTACAAGGGCAAGGGCATCAAGTATGCTGACGAGACTATATTGAGAAAAGCTGGTAAAACCGGCAAGAAATAGTCTTTATAAGGAGATATGTGTGGCTAAAACAGCTATTAAAACAATTACTCGTATGAAGCGTAAAGTACGGGTCCGCAAAAAAGTACTCGGCACTGTTGAGCGTCCACGTCTCAATGTATTTAAAAGTGCACGACATATATATGCACAGATAATTGATGATACAAAGGGAGTTACTCTCGTTGCCGCATCGACCCTGTCTGAGGCCTCTGCAGATATAAGCAATGGTGGAAATGTCGCCGCTGCTACTCTTGTCGGAAAAGAAGTTGCTCGTCTGGCACTGGAAAAAGGTGTTTCATCTGTAGTTTTTGACCGCAATGGTTTTCTCTATCACGGTAGAATCAAAGCGCTTGCTGAAGCAGCCCGCGAAGCCGGGTTGTGCTTCTAAGCGTACGAGGAGGTTTTCTTTGAGTAGGATCAATCCAGCAGAACTTAACCTTAATGATCGTGTCGTTCACATAAGCCGCGTTGCCAAGGTTGTCAAGGGTGGCCGTAGATTCAGTTTCTCCGCTCTTATTGTAGTAGGTGATGGCTGTGGCCATGTTGGTTATGGTCTCGGCAAAGCAAACGAAGTTCCTGAGGCCATCAGGAAGGGCGTTGAGCAAGCCAAGAAAAACCTGATAAAGGTACCGGTCAATCAGAACCAGACAATCCCTTTCGAAATCGAAGGCAAGTTTGGCGCTGGTAAACTTCTCATGAAACCGGCTTCAGCAGGTACAGGTGTTATTGCTGGTGGCGCCGCCAGAGCTATTTTTGAGGCCGCCGGTATTAATAACATACTTTCAAAATGCCTTGGATCTAACAATCCGCATAATGTAATCAAGGCCGCTTTCAATGGTCTCATGAGGCTGAAAACTCCTGAAGAGATCGCTGCTCGCAGGGGTATCGCTGAATAAATAACTACGTAAGGAATTATCATGAGCGCTATGCTTAAGATTACACTTGTAAAAAGTA
>JAURXC010000219.1 GCA_030654645.1 Deltaproteobacteria bacterium
AAAAGCGCGGCCAAGCCCAAGGATTATCCTCCGCCCGGATTGCCGGAGGTGGCTTTCGTGGGGCGTTCCAACGTCGGCAAGTCATCGCTGATCAACGTGCTGGCCGGCCGCAAGGGGCTGGTCCGCACCAGTTCGACGCCTGGCCGGACGCAGCTGATCAATTTTTTCGATATCAACGGTATCCTGACCCTGGTGGATCTGCCCGGTTACGGTTATGCCAAGGCGCCCCCCGCATTGCGCAAACAGTGGGGGCCGATGATCGAAAGTTACCTGTCGTTGCGCGAAAGCCTCAAGGCGGTGGTACTGATCCTGGATATTCGCCGCGTGCCGTCCGACGGCGATCTGCAGATGCTGCGCTGGCTGGAAATGTACAACATCCCGCCGATCATCGTGCTGACCAAGTGCGACAAACTCTCGAAGAACGAACAGGCCAAGCAGAAGACCGTGATTGCCGCCGCGATCAAGCGCGACAAGGGCATGCTGCTTCCATTTTCGGCGCTTTCCAGGGACGGACGCGACGGGATCTGGAGCGAGATCTTCAGTGTGCTGGAGCTTCCGGAGCATAAACCGTGAACACAAGAGTGCGCATAATCGTTCACGGCTCGGTGCAGGGGGTTTCCTTCCGTTATTATACCAGCAGCCGGGCCCTGGAACTGGGTGTGTCCGGCTGGGTCAGAAACCTTCCGGACGGTACCGTCGCAGGACTGTTCGAGGGGAGCGATTCCGCGGTGCAGGCGCTGGTGGAGTGGTGCAGGCTCGGTCCGGCCGCCGCAAGGGTGGAGCGCCTGGATGTCCGCCGGGATAGCTACACCGGTGAATTCGATAGTTTTAACATCACCGGTTGAACCGCACAGATCATATTATTTACAGGAACTTCCACATGCCAAGAACCAGTGCTTCACCAACAAAGCCGAGCATGCCCGACATGCAGAAACGCCCCGATCACCGCCGGATACCGATCTCTAAGGTCGGGGTCAAGGATATCACCTATCCGATCGTGGTGATGGACAAGAACCGTACCCTGCAGCACACCGTGGCCAGGGTGAACATGTACGTCGATCTGCCGCACCACTTCAAGGGCACCCACATGAGCCGTTTCGTGGAAATCCTCAACAAATACCGCGAACAGATCGCGCTGGACAAGCTGGAAACGATACTGGAGGAGATGAAGTCCAGACTCGGTTCGGCCAGCGCCCACCTGGAGATTCAGTTCCCCTATTTTATCGACAAGGCCGCCCCGGTTTCGCGGGCCAAAAGCCTGATGGAGTACACCTGCGAATTCAGCGCCTCTATGACCGATTCGCTGGATTTCGTACTCGGCATCCGGGTACCGCTGACCTCGCTTTGTCCCTGCAGCAAGGAGCTTTCACGCTTCGGCGCCCATAACCAACGCAGCATCATGACGGTGCGGGTGCGCTACCGTGATTTCATCTGGATCGAGGATCTGGTGGAGCTGATCGAGCAGTGCGGCAGCAGCCCGCTCTATTCGCTGCTAAAGCGCGAAGACGAAAAGTACGTGACCGAGCAGGCCTACGAGAACCCCCGTTTTGTCGAAGACATGGTGCGCGAGGCCTATTCCCGCCTGGCGGAACTGGACAACATCACCTGGTTTTCGGTGGAAACCGAGAATTTCGAATCGATCCACAATCATTCGGCCTTTGCTGCGGTGGAACTGGACC
>JAURXC010000072.1 GCA_030654645.1 Deltaproteobacteria bacterium
CAAAACCGCGCATACTTATTCTCCTGATATATCAGTAAGATATGCGCTGCATAATAGCACAACTTAATGGATATTTGGACGTAAATATTACGAGTTTTTCAAAGACCTGATATACGGAAACCCATGATCTACGAGTTGGCATGACTTGGAATAAAGAAATGAACAAAAGTGAAAAACGACAATTTGCCTCCAAGCAAGAGGCGTTTTCAAACCTATATTTATGGGTCACCATACCTGTTGCATCTATATTTTTAGGATTCTTTGCAGTGAGTAGAGCTAGCCGCGCATACCCATTGTCAGATGAAATAATAAAGCAAGGATTTTATGTAGCTTTACTCCAAGCACTAGTGGTTAGTGCATACTCGTGCTTCAAGCTATTCCGGGCAGTTCGGGCAATATACAGGGATGATTTTAGTAACCTGCCTGAAACTTCCGCAGTTATCTGTATGAAGTGTATGGAGCCAGCAATTCTTGATGACGCTTGCGGAATGATCTGCAAGAAGTGCGGCGGTGTTCTTGAAGAACTGCGTGGATTCTACGACCGACACCCTGAACAGAAATAGCATATTGCCAACCACTCGGCGGCACACGGTCTCCGCTTCGCTTCGCCGGTGCGCCTCGACCACGTTGATCGCAAATAGAAAGAGGAATAACCAATGATTCAATACCTCATCCTCGTAAAAATCAAAGATGCCGGGCTCTTTGCCGATTATGTTAATGGTCACCTCCCAACAGTATCAAAGTTCGGAGGTAAAATAATATTTCGATCAATTGAAAATTCTTCTGTGCTCGGTACTGAAAAATGGGATGCTGTGGTAATTCAGGAATGGCCGTCAGATATAGCATTTGATCTTTGGTGGAATTCCGAAGAATATCAGCCTTGGGCAAAAATACGAGACAACGCAGCATCAATGAGTATTACTAAATGTCAAAACACACTCCCGATCTAACCCCGATAGAAATTGTGAAAAATAAACAACCCCGCCGCAAGCAGCGGGGTATTTGCAACCTTAGTTGATGTTTGATTCGCCCCAAGTGGCGGGGAATTTACCCTGAGAGATTAAAAACCGAGGAAAGGCTGCTGAGCGTCTGCTGCACTGCACTGCAGGGACAGTGGAAGGAACGCGGAGCCGTGCATGAGTTTGAGAAAAACAGAAACCGCTGGAAGAGGAAATAACCAAGAGGCCGCAGACATAAGCGGAGGCGTGTAGGAAAACTACAGTAAAAATACAGGGACACCATACCTATTAAGACTTGACGTTGTAGAGTCTGGAGTGTAATTTCATCGCATGCCACGAATAGCCCGAATCATTGCTCCCGGTATACCCCACCATGTAACCCAACGTGGTAACCGCAGAATGGAAACGTTCTTCCGGGATGAAGACTATCATGCGTATCTTGCCCTGATGGCCGAATGGTGCCGGAAGTACAACGTGGCAATCTGGGCCTACTGCCTGATGCCAAATCATGTTCACCTTGTTGCTGTTCCCGAGACGGAAGAAGGTCTGCGTCTGGCAATCGGTGAGGCTCATCGCCGCTACTCTGCCATGATCAATCGTCGCCATAAATGGACGGGCCATCTGTGGCAGGGAAGATTTTCATCCTTTCCCATGGATGAGACCTATTTGCTTGCTGCTGCGAAATACGTCGAAATGAATCCGGTGCGGGCAAGGCTTGTCGCCGATCCGTATGCATGGCAATGGAGCAGTGCCAGTGCCCATGCAGCTGGAAAGGACGACTTGCTTGTCACTGTTGCGCCGCTACTGGAAATGGTTGGTGAATGGCAGTTGTTTCTGGAAGAAGCGGACGAAGACGATGCAAAGAAGATCCGTGGACATGAGCGAACCGGTCGAGCACTAGGGGGAGACTCTTTTCTTGACTCACTGGAGAATTCCTTGCAGCGGATGGTGAAGCCGAGAAAAGCAGGACGCAAGAAAAAGGACCATAAATAGGTATTGTGTCCCTGTATTTTCTGTATTTTAGTTACAGCCACATGAGACATTAACCCCATGCCCAATCCCGCCCCGTTTTTCATACTCTGCGCCCTTGGCTTTGCAGCCTTTTTCAGTTCGTACCTGCGCATCCCCGTCCTTCCGCTATTCGCAGCCAGCCTGGGGGCGACGCCGGCCCAGGTCGGGCTGATCAACGGCGCCTTCAT
>JAURXC010000234.1 GCA_030654645.1 Deltaproteobacteria bacterium
CGCTTCCCGGGGGGCGATACTCGACCGCAACGGCAAGGTGCTGGTGAGCAACCGCCCATCATTCAGTCTGGCCGTTGTCCCGCAGGAGGTAGTGGACAAGGAATCGCTGCTGACCCAGTTATCGACGCTGCTCGGGCTGGATCGGGCCGAGATGGACGAGCGCTGGCGGAAGAGCATGGGGCGCGCCAAATACTACCCGATCGTACTGGCCTCCAATATTACCCGCGACCAGGTCGAAATCCTGGAGGAAAACCGCTTACGGCTGCCCGGGGTCGAGGTCGAGATGAAGCCGGTGCGCGAATACTCGAACGGTACTCTGGCCTCGCATCTGCTCGGTTATATAAGTGAGATTTCGGAAAAAGAATTAAATGCCAAGGGGTACGAAGAGTACAATCCGGGTGATTATGTTGGAAAAAACGGGATTGAACGCGCTCTGGAGATGGAGCTGCACGGGGATGACGGCGGCCGGCAGCTGGAGGTTGACGCCCGCGGGCGGGTTTTGCGGACCATCTCCGAGACTTATCCCACGGTGGGTAACAGCGTCGTCTTGACGATCGATTCCGCCGTACAGAAACAGGCCGAGCAAGCCTTCGGCGAACAGGCCGGCGCGGCGGTCGCCATGGATGTCAATAGTGGTGAAATACTGGCTTTTGTCAGCAACCCCGGCTTTGATCCATCACTTTTCAGCGGCAAGCTGCCGGCTGATATCTGGAAAGGGTATCTGGAGGACAAGCGCCGGCCTTTGGAAAACAAGGCCTTGAGCGGACAATATCCCCCCGGTTCGACTTTCAAGATGATTACCGCGCTGGCCGGACTGTACGACAACAGGATCGACGACTCGACTTCGGTTAACTGCAACGGTGCCTACACTTTGGGGACATCCACCTTCAAATGCTGGAACAAGAAGGGGCACGGAACGACAAGTCTGCGCAAATCGTTGCGGGAATCGTGCGACGTCTACTATTACCAGCTTGGTGAAAAACTGGGAGTGGACAAGATTGCCGCAACCGCCAAGGCCTTCAAGCTGGGGGCGCCCATGGGAGTCGAGTTGCAGAATGAAAAATCCGGGCTGATCCCCACCTCCGAATGGAAGCAGAAACGTTTCGGCAAGCGCTGGTTTCATGGGGAAACCCTGCCGGTTGCGATCGGTCAGGGTTATGTGCTGACTACCCCGATACAACTGGCTTCGATGATTGCCACGGTTGCCAATGAAGGCACGATATACCGCCCCCACCTGGTGAAGCGGATCGTTGATGCCGACGGCAAACCTCTCAGGGAAACCAAATCCGAGGTGATCGGGACCACCTCTTTTTCGAAAGAGTCATATCGCCTGGTCAAGCAGGGGTTGTACGCGGTGATTAACGAGTCTGGCGGCACGGGAGCCCAGGCTCGACTCTACGATGTCAAGGTAGCCGGCAAGACCGGCACATCCCAGGTCGTCAAGATGCGAGACAGCAAACAGGGAACTCCGTATCAGTTCCGCGATCACGCCCTGTTCGTGGCCTTTGCGCCGTTTGACAAGCCCGAGATCGCCGTAGCGGTTGTGGTCGAGCATGGTGAGCATGGCGGGTCGGCTGCTGCGCCGATTGCCGGCAGAATACTCAGAGCGTATTTTGACGGCAAGAAACCTCCGCTCAAGGAGCCTTCCGCGGTTCCAAAAGAAACCGATGAACCGGAAGAGGATGAAAAGGCGGCAACCTTGAAAGAATCGCAAGACAGCGGAGAGAAGTCCAATGATTGATCGTCGTCTGTTAACCAATATCGACTGGATCCTGGCCGGGCTGGTTGTGACGGTTTGCCTTCTGGGCATCCTGAATATTTACAGCGCCACAACCCCCTACAAAATGGTAGGGACCGCATATTTCATCAAGCAGTTTTACTGGATGCTGGCTGGTATGACAATATCGGTGCTGGTCTGCAGTATTGACTATCACCTGCTGGAAGACCTCTCATATTGGTTCTACGGTTTCCTGATACTGCTGCTGGTGGTGGTGCTTTTAATAGGGCGCAGTACCATGGGAGCCACCCGCTGGCTGAATTTGGGGCTTTTCAATATTCAGCCCTCGGAGTTGATGAAAATCGTGATTATTATCACCTTCGCCCGTTTCTTCAATAATTACCACAGCGTCGGTGGCCTCACGGTCGGGGACGTGCTCTTCCCCCTGGGGATTCTGGCGCTGCCGGCGGCCCTGATCATGAAACAGCCCGACCTGGGAACCGCGATCCTGGTAATACTGATTGCTCTTTCGATGACGTTCTACATCGGCCCGCGCTGGACTACGATAGTGACCTTTGTCTGCGTCACGATACCGGTCGCCTGGATCGGCTGGGCCTATTTATTGCGTCCCTACCAGAAGAACCGCGTGCTTGATTTTCTGAATCCGGAGCGCTCAAGACTCGGCAGCGGTTACCATATCATCCAGAGCAAGATTGCCGTCGGTTCGGGCGGAATCGCCGGCAAGGGATATATACAGGGGACTCAATCACAGCTGCGCTTTCTGCCTGAGCAGCATACTGATTTTGCCTTTTCGGTTTTCGCCGAAGAGTGGGGCTTTGTCGGTTGCCTGGTTTTGATCATTCTCTACATGTCGCTGGTGCTGTGGGGGCTGAACATCGCCCGCCGCTGCAACGACCGTTTCGGCGGTCTGCTGGCGGTGGGGGTGACGGCCATGCTCTTCTGGCACATCGTCATCAACATGGGAATGGTGATCGGACTGTTTCCGGTGGTCGGTGTGCCGCTGCCGTTTTTCTCCTACGGCGGCACATCGATGATCACATCAATGGTCGGAATCGGGCTGCTGCAGAGCATCAGCATGCGGCGATTCATGTTCTGACGCCCCTTTTTGCTTTACTTTCAAACTCTCTTTATTTACTCTGTAGAGTCCGATTCTTATTCAAACGAAGGATTTCATGGATATCAGCAGAATTCGCAATTTCTCCATCATTGCCCACATTGACCACGGCAAATCCACGCTGGCGGACCGCCTGCTGGAGTATACCGGCACAGTTACCGACCGTGAAAGCAAAAACCAGTTTCTGGACAAGATGGATCTGGAGCGGGAACGGGGCATCACGATCAAGGCCCAGACCGTGCGGCTCAACTACCGTGCCGATGACGGTAGGGACTACGTGCTCAACCTAATCGATACTCCCGGTCACGTTGACTTTACCTATGAAGTTTCCCGCTCGCTGGCCGCCTGTGAAGGCGGGTTGCTGGTGGTGGATGCCTCCCAGGGGGTTGAAGCCCAGACCCTGGCCAATGTCTACCTTGCTCTGGATATCAACCTGGAAGTCTTTCCGGTGCTGAACAAGATCGACCTGCCCGCCGCCGATCCGGAACGGGTTATCCAGGAAATCGAGGATATCATCGGCATCGATGCCCATGATGCCGTGCGGGCCAGTGCCAAGGAAGGCATCGGTACCCACGAAATTCTTGAGGAGATCGTCAAGAAAATTCCCGCACCCAAGGGTGACTCAACCGCGCCGCTCAAGGCACTGCTGTTCGATTCCTGGTACGACCAGTACCAGGGGGTGATCATCCTGATACGGATCTTCGACGGCACCCTCAAAAAAGGCGATAAAATCCAGCTGATGGCAACCAACAGCTCTTTTGAGGCGCTCAAGGTGGGGGTCTTTTCACCGGTGATGCGCGAAGTGACTGAACTGGCCGCGGGCGAGGTCGGTTTTGTGATTGCCGGCATCAAGGATGTGGCTGATGCCAAGGTTGGCGATACGGTTACCCTGCTGCAGCGACAGTGCGTAGTGCCGCTGGGTGGTTTCAAGGAGGTACAGCCGATGGTCTTTTCCGGTCTGTATCCGATCGATACCGTCCAGTACGAACAGTTGCGTGATGCGCTGGCCAAGCTCAAACTGAACGATTCCTCCTTCTCCTATGAACCTGAAACCTCTCTGGCGCTCGGCTTCGGTTTCCGTTGCGGTTTTCTCGGCTTGCTGCACATGGAGATCATCCAGGAACGGTTGGAACGTGAATTTGCCCTTGACCTGATCACCACCGCGCCGACCGTTGTCTACCGGGTGCACAGGATGAGCGGCGAAGTGTATTCGATCCAGAGCGCCAACCAGATGCCGGAGCTGCAAAGCACGGAGTATCTGGAAGAGCCCTTTATCCTGGCCCACATCCACGTGCCCAACGAGTTCGTCGGCGGCGTGCTGGCGTTGTGCGAGGACAAGCGCGGCGTCCAGCGCGAGATCAAATACCTGACCCCGACCCGCGTCATGATCATCTACGAACTCCCTCTGAACGAGATCGTGCTTGATTTCTACGACCGCCTGAAATCCATCACCAGGGGTTACGCATCGCTGGATTATGAACAGCTGGAGTACCGGCGCAGTGACCTGGTGCGGATGAACGTGCTGATCAACGGCGAAGTGGTCGATGCGCTCTCGCTGATCCTGCACCGGGAAAAAGCTTATTTCCGCGGACGCGACCTGGTTTCCAAGATGAAGGAACTGATTTCACGGCAGATGTTCGAGGTTGCGATCCAGGCTGCCATCGGCAACAAGGTGATTGCCCGTGAAACGGTCAAGGCGATGCGCAAGGACGTTCTTGCCAAATGTTACGGCGGCGACATCACCCGTAAACGCAAACTGCTGGAGAAGCAGAAGGAAGGCAAGAAGCGCATGAAGAACGTCGGCAATGTGGAACTGCCGCAGGAAGCGTTTCTGGCAATATTGAAAGTGGAGTAGTGTGCGGTGATTAGTGATACCGATATTTTTCCCGGTCACGAATCTTAAATAAAAGGAACTTGCATGCAAGAAAATGAACAACTGTCAGTGGATACCGCTGCCCGTCATCCGGAACCGGTAATCAAAAAGAAAAGCCTCATTCGTGAATATGCCGAATCAATTGCCATTGCGGTACTGCTGGCGCTGGTAATCCGCACCTATCTGGTCCAGGCGTTCAAGATTCCTTCCGGTTCCATGGAGGATACTCTGGCTATCGGCGATCACCTGCTGGTCAGCAAGTTCATCTACGGCACCAAGCTGCCGTTCAGCGACAAGCGGGTTCTGACATTCCGCGATCCGCGCCAGGGGGACGTTATCGTTTTCGAATATCCGGAAGATCCCAGCAAGGATTTCATCAAACGCGTGGTTGGAACTCCGGGTGACGTGGTGGAAGGAAAAGAGAAAAAGGTCTACGTCAACGGCAAGCCTTACGAAAATCCACACGAAGTCCACAAGGAGAAGGATCTGATTCCCAAGGAGATGAATCCGCGCGATACCTTCGGGCCGGTCACGGTCCCGGCGAATTCTTATTTTGTGATGGGGGACAATCGGGACCGATCCTACGACAGCCGCTTCTGGAAGTTCGTCAAGCGGGATCAGATCAAGGGACTGGCATTCATCAAGTACTGGTCGTGGGATCGTGAAAAACTGCGTCCACGGATCGGAAATATCGGCAAGTTGATCGACTGATTAATCTTCAGTTTTGAATTACGAATCTTTATTTGGAGGGACATATGGATACACTTGGTAACTGGAAACGGACACATTACTGCGGCGACCTGCGGGCTAGCGACATCGGCAGCGAGGTTATCCTGATGGGCTGGGCGCTACGTCGCCGTGATCATGGCGGCCTGATCTTCATCGACCTGCGCGACCGCGAGGGCATCGCCCAGATCGTATTCGACCCCGAGGTCAATGCTGCTTCCCATGGCGTGGCCGAATCGGTCCGCAGCGAATTCGTGCTGGCTGTCAGAGGCAAGGTCATTCCCCGTCCGGAAGGCACCGTCAACCCTGGCATGAAAACCGGCGAGGTGGAGATCCAGGTACTGGAGTGCAAGCTACTCAACCGCTCCAAACCGCTTCCCTTCATGCTGGACGAGCATAGCGACATCAACGAGAATATCCGCCTGAAATACCGTTACCTGGACCTGCGCCGTCCGCAGCTGCAGTACAACCTGATTCTTCGTTCCAAGGTGGCCCAGTTGACCCGTTCCTATCTGACCGATAACGGATTCATAGAGCTGGAAACGCCCTTCCTGACCAAATCCACACCCGAGGGCGCACGTGACTTCCTGGTGCCGTCCCGTATCAACCAGGGGCATTTCTATGCGCTGCCGCAGTCCCCGCAGATATTCAAGCAGATCCTGATGATCTCCGGTTTTGACCGTTACTTCCAGGTTGTGCGCTGCTTCCGTGATGAGGACTTGCGCGCCGACCGCCAGCCGGAATTCACCCAGATCGACTGCGAGATGTCATTCATCGACCGTGAGGATATCATCACCGTGATGGAGGGGTTGATCGCCCGTGTATTCAAGGAAACCAAGGGGGTCGAGATCCAGCTGCCGGTAGAGCGGATTACCTATGCCGAGGCCATCAGGCGTTTTGGGGTGGATAATCCTGACATGCGTTTCGGCATGGAACTCTGTGACCTGACCGATCTGGTCAGTAAGTCCGGGTTCAAGGTGTTTGCCGAGGTGGCCTCGAAAGGCGGCATAATCAAGGGACTGAACGCCAAGGGGTGTTCGAAGTTTTCCCGCAAGGA
>JAURXC010000250.1 GCA_030654645.1 Deltaproteobacteria bacterium
TGTCCACCAAGGAGATCGCCCAGGTGATCAAGACGGTCCAGAACGAGACCCACAGGGCCGCCAGCACCATAGAAATGGCGGAAAAAAGCATCACCAACGGTGAGCGGCTCTCAAAAGAATCAGAAGGCGCGTTACAAAAAATTGTGGTTGGTATCCAGCTGTCCACCGACCGCATGAGTCACATTGCCAATGCCACCAGCGAACAGGCCCAGGGGAGCCAGATGATACGCCTGGCGATGGAGCGGGTTTCGGAGATGGTCAACCAGATCGCCCGGGCCACCAGCGAACAGGGCAAGGGCAACGAATTGATCATGGAGTCGGCGGAGAAGATGAAATCCCTGACCGGCGAGGTCAATCTTGCCACTAAAGAACAGGCTGATGTCAGCAGCTTCATAGCCCGAATTACGGAGCAGACCTCCAGCATGATCCGCGAGATTAAACAGGCCACGGACGAACAGAGCCGCAGCAGCAACCAGATAGTGCAGTCAATCGGCAAGATCCAGGATTCGGCCCGCTCAAACGCAAGTTCGACCAAGGTGCTCGACGATGTGATTACTAAGCTATCCTTGCAGGTCAAAGTCCTTCAGGAGGAGATGGCCAACTTCAGACTGTAATGTTATGTCGAAATGGCAGCAGGTTTTGAATGATCGACATTGCAAACGGTCTGATGGTAAACTTGTGCTATCATAATCAGAGGAAAAGGGCGCGATCATGGATCAGCACAATCATCAGCATGCGGAATCGCCGGAAATGCTTTCCCTGATGGGCTACAGCCTGGCCAGGGAAACCGGGCAATTTCAAAAAGGGATCGAGCTGTGCCTCAAGGCAATATCAATGAATCCGCACAGCAGCGACAACTATCTGCACCTGGGACGGATATATCTGCTTGCAAAAAAGAAGGATCTGGCGATCAAGACTTTCAGGAAGGGACTCAGGGTCCGCAAGGATGCCAGGATCATCGACGAGTTGAGGTCGATGGGTATCCGCCAGACTCCCCCCTTCGACTCGTTGCCGCGTACTCATGTGATCAATCGGGTGACCGGCAAGATTCTGAATGCGCTGAGGCTTCGATAAGACCGAAATGTTTATAACGGTTTAGACCCATTGAAACGAAAGCGGGACCGGCAATTTGCCGGTCCCGCTTTCTTGCCAAGGTGTATATCTAAACGGCTATGTCAGGATAATCCTGGCAAAGCGCCGTTTGCCGATCTGGACGATGTATTCGCCCGTAGCGGTCAGCTCCAGGTTGGTGTCGCTGACCTTTTCGCCGTTCAGCTTGACCCCGCCGCCGTCAATCGCACGGCGTCCTTCGCCGTTGGATTTGGTCAGGCCGGCTTCGGTCATGGCCTTGGCCAGCAGTACGCTGCCATCGGTCAACGAATAAGCAACTTGAGGCATCTCATCAGGAATCTCGTTGTCCTTGAAACGTTTGACGAAATTCTCCTCGGCAGCCTCTCCGGCGCCGGCGCCGTGGAAACGGGAAACGATCTCACGCCCCAGCGCTTTCTTGGTGGCCATCGGATGCAAAGACCTGTCCTTCAAGCCGGCCTTGAGCTGGTCCAGTTCGGCCAGCGGCATGTCGGACAGCAGCTCGTAGTAGCGGATCATCAGGTCATCGGAGATCGACATGATCTTGCCGAAGATCTCATCGCCCGGTTCGTTGATGCCGATGTAGTTGCCCAGAGACTTGGACATCTTGTTGACGCCGTCCAGCCCCTCCAGAAGCGGCATGGTCAGCACGCACTGGGGCGACTGGCCCCATTCGCGCTGCAGTTCGCGGCCCATCAGCAGGTTGAACTTCTGGTCTGTGCCACCCAGCTCCACATCCGAATTGAGCGCCACCGAGTCATAGCCCTGGATTAGCGGGTAGAGGAACTCGTGGATCGCGATCGGCTGCTGCGAGTTGTAGCGTTTGTGAAAATCGTCCCGCTCCAGCATGCGGGCCACGGTATACTTGGAAGCCAGCGCGATCATGCCGCCGCAACCCAGTTCGTTCAGCCAGTCGGAGTTGAATACTACCTTGGTCTTCTCC
>JAURXC010000252.1 GCA_030654645.1 Deltaproteobacteria bacterium
ATTTCCGTGGCGATGCGCCCAAGAACCCTGCCGTCGACATCGGCTACAAACCATTTGCGATCAATTTCATTTACCGGCGTGTAATAGGTTTTCATTCTCTGCGCCTCAGCACTTTAAAAAAAAGGCTCGAACAGAGGTCCGAACCCTGGAATCTCTTTTGGAGCGGGAAACGAGATTCGAACTCGCGACTTCAACCTTGGCAAGGTTGCACTCTACCACTGAGTTATTCCCGCTTGAAGTCCCGAATTTATAGCAAGACCTTTCGATGTTGTCAATAATTTTCAACCGGGAAAAACAATATTTTTAGTTTTTTGCTGTGAGCAGGCGTTGATAATGCTCTACCAGCCGGAGAACACGTGCTCCCCAGGAGTGAACCTCTACGGCCCTTTGCCGGGATCGCTCCCCAAGACCAGCAGCAGATACGTTATCCTCCAGAGCGCCGACGATACATTCCGCAAGCGAGGAGGCGCTGCCATATTCGGCATATATGCCGACGTCACCGAGTATTTCCCGGTTTATCGAGCTATCGAAAGCCACCGTCGGCAACCCGCAGGCCATGTAGTTGAACAGCTTGCCGTTGGCTTCGGTACGCGCCAGCTTTGGTGAGACAGCCACATCACCGGCACTCAGGTACAATGGAGCGGAATCGTACGGAACCCGGCCTGTAAAGCTGATCACATCATCAATGCCCATTTCCGATGCCTTTCTGCGATACTCTTGATCCGGAAAACCCATCAGCAGGAAACGTACTCCTGGCACCCTGGCCCTGACAGAAGCGATTGAATCAAAGAGCAGATCAAGCCCCTGATAGCTGCTGAACAGCCCGAGATAGACGACAACCTTGGAATCCACGGGTATACCCAGCTCCTGCCTGGCCTGCAGGCGGGAGCATGGCCGAAACACCTCAGTATCCACTCCATCAATCAGGGTGCCTACTTTTTCAGGCGAAACCCCGAAATCCCTGAGCAGTTCACGCCGCCCCTCTCCGGAGCTGGTAATGATCGCATCGGCACAACAATCGATTGCACGTTCGATTCCGGTAAAGATCCTGTGAAGCAGCGACCTGTCCTTTAAAAATCCATGGTTGAGCGACTCTCCGCTGAGACTGCCCTGATAATCAAACAGCAACGGCACTCTCAAAACGAGTTTCAGAAAAAACCCGATCAGCGCCCCTTCATGCAGATGGGCATGAATTATATCTGGACGGAAAGTACGTGCGGTAGCGTAGGCCTTCAGCAGCAGCAGGATGTCTAGGTAAGGCTTGTGCCAGGACGGACCAGCTCCGAGCTTTTTATACCAGGGAATTTGTGGAATCCGGACAACCCGGACACCGGGCATGTCCTTGCCCAGATGATAGGTAACGATGCAGACTTCATGGCCCAGAGCGGTCAGAGCCCTGGCTTCCTCGTAGATCCTGACATGGCATCCCCGGTCGGCAAAATAGGGGGTCGGAGCCAGCATCAGGATCTTAAGTCGCTGTTTATTATTGGATGAGTGCTGTTCCATGGTTTGATTGCTTGAATTACCGCTTGGGAGCCAGGAAATTCACCAGAGAGCGTGCTTCGGCATCTCCGGGGTTTTTCTCCAGATGCCGTGAATAGTACTTGTAGGACTCAGCGTAGCGACCGAGCTTCAAGGCAGATCGTCCCAACGCCAGATTGATCCTTGTCCTGTTCGGATCCTCGCGCAATAGACGCAACGCTTCGGCGTACATGGTTTCATAGACCGATGCCGATGGTAACGCGAATTTCTCCCAGACGTGCTTATACCTCTCATCTTTTTTCAGATAGATGACAGCGATGTCGTCACGATAGACAAGAACCCAGCCGGGATCTTTGGCAAGAGTTTCAACCAGTGGCACCGGCCCACCGGAGTCATAATAACAGGTGCGGCTGATTACTGTGTTTACGTTGTAGCGTTTGAAATCTTCGAGCCAGCCATCCCAACTGTTGTCTATCCTGTTGGAAACGTCCAGTATCTCGGAACTGGTATTTCTGCCATCAACGAAAACCTGATAATCCGGATACAGCTTCCACATGAGATAGCCGCCCCAATCATAGAAATTGTAGACCGTCGTCGGTAACCGGTTCTGCAGAAGGAATTGTGTCGCAGCCACCGGAAAGCTTGCCAGACCGAGTCCCCACCCCCATGAAGCCCTGACCACATTCAGATACAGAAACAGGGCCAGAGCCAACAGCGTGCAGTAGCGGCAGACCGATTGAAAGAGATGTGACTTGTTTTGTTTCAGCCAATATCTTCGCACCACATATTGCAGGGAGACCGGTAGGTAGAAACCGGCCAGAATCGGCACGAAGACCGAATGGCGAACCTGACTTGTACCCATATACAGAAACGCACAGAAGAAAATAATCTCTGCAGGATCATTATTTTTCCACTTCGCAACCAAAACGACGCCCCACAAAACAAAAACCACATAGAACAGTACTATCTGGTCCGAGGCGGGTGGCAACCACTCCATTATCGCCTGCTGACCCGAGCTTATGTTCGTCAAGTTCAGGTGACCAAGCACTTGCATCGGGATTATGCTGCCATACGGATTGATGAAAGAAGTACCAAACACCGCAAGACCGATGCCGGCGAGCAGAAGTATTTTATTCCCTGTTGTATCCTTTAGTACCAAACGCACGATCTCGCCGATGAAAAACAGGCCGATCAGAACAAAACCGAATATGCAGCCGGCATGAAGGTTTGCCCAGACCAGCATCAGCGGAATCAACCAGAGCCAGGCTTTGCTGCCCGGCTCGCGCCCTTTGTGCAGCAGCAGTATGTACAGGATTGAGATGAGGAAGGTCCACAGCTGGGGGCGTTCAACCCACGAGGCTATGGATGCGGCCAGACACAGGGTCAAAACCGGTGCGATCAGGAAGGGATCTCCGCCACGTCGCAAGTTAACACGATACAGCAGAAAAGCACATAACGTAATAAGAACGGTTTTCAGGAGAGAGAGCAGCTTGTATCCGCCGGCAAGGTAGTGCAGATAAAAGATGATGTCCGAAAGCCAGCAATGCTCCAGGCGAAAGGCGTCCGGTGTAATACTGAAGGTATCGCGATACAGAAAATGTCCGGATTCCAGAATGTACTTTCCGCTCTGGAGTTGCCAGAAGGTATCGAAGTCTTCCATGGGGCGGAGCGCAACAATGAACACAGCCAGCAGTAACAGCCAACCCGGCCATTGATTCGAAATATTACGCAATGGAGCCATATTTGATTCAGGCATTTCCACTGTCTATGTTAATTCGGTCGCGCACCACATAGATCGGCTTGCCCTGTGACTCAAAGTATGTCCTGGCGTTCAGTTCGCCCAGCAATCCCATAACTATGAACTGAATCCCCATGAACAGCAGAAACAGAGTCAGTATCAGCAAGGGATTACGATTCATACTGAGGTGTTCGAACAGTTTCATATATACGGTCATGGTCCCGGTCAAAGCTCCCAGCATAATGGTATAGACTCCCCATTTGCCAAACAACTGAATCGGCTTGGTCGAATATGCCAGCAGGAATTTGACCGTCATCAGATCGAGTATCACGCGTAATGTTCGTGAGATGCCGTATTTGCTGACACCGTGAAGGCGCGGATAGTGATTGACCGGCAATTCCGTAACCTTGGCGCCTACCTGTGACGCCAGCGCCGGAACGAAGCGGTGCATTTCGCCGTAAAGATTTATGCCGTCCAACACCTCACGACGATAGGCTTTTAGTGTACATCCGTAATCGTGAAGATGGACACCTGTCAGGCGCGAGATCAGAGAATTGGCCAAAATTGAGGGTATTTTGCGGGTTATGAAAGTATCCTTGCGATCCCTTCTCCAACCGGAGACTACATCAAAGCCTTCATGAATCTTGTCAACAAGTCGCGGTATGTCGGCAGGGTCGTTTTGGAGGTCGCCGTCCATCGGGATTATTATGCTGCCGCGCGCGACATCAAACCCCGCCGCCATCGCAGCTGTCTGGCCAAAGTTCCTGCGGAAACGGATCAACTTGAGACATGTGTCCTCTTTTGCAATCTCGGCAAGCAGGGCATATGACCCATCACTTGATCCATCATCGACCATAATGAGTTCGTATCCGCATTTCATCCGCAGCATTGCTTCGGTTATCGCCTTGTATAACGCGTTTACGTTGTCCTGTTCATTATAGATCGGTACTACAATACTGATATCCAAAGTTGAATCACTCCTCAATTTCTAATATCCTTGAAAGTGTATGACTTTACCGAAAAACCGCCAGATTGTCTGCATAAATTCAGTTCAGCCGGAGGCAGGAAAATCTTGCCCGAATTCCTTTATTCTGGTGACTACGATTCCATCGCTACGCACCGGATCAGGCTTGCCGCCTGTCAGTCCATAAATCAGGCCAATCCCGTTGACACAATGCATCAGAGGATATAGCAGCATTAAAGCCAGAGCGGAAATACTGCCGGTTTTAGCAATTCCGATCATAGTGAATATTGACACAACTACCGCATAAACAATTAACGGCGCCAGTAGCATCTTATTAAAAGACAAAAGCACTAAAATGATTAGGTATAGTACAAATAAAAGCGGAACATAGCTGATTATGGGAAACGACCCGGTTATCAAGGATTGTTGTGCCCGTCCTCTCCCATAGGCAAACATCTGGCGGACAAAGGCCTTCAGGGTTGAACGCTGACTTCTGAGAACTTTCATGTCCGGAATATGCATCAACCTGAACCCTGCTGACCTGATTCTGTCAAGAAGCTCGTTCTCCTCATTCGGGTAGAGCCGCTCATCAAACCCCCCCAGTGCCATAAACACGGACCTGCGTACTGCCATATTACATAGAATCAGCTCTTTATCAGTAGTATCACGAGGTTGGCCAAACTCTCTGTAACGATTTCTGACTCCACCTGAACCGAGCACGGATGACAGGGCAAATCCAAACAGTCGCTGCAACCGGCTGTCTGTGGGTGGAGTGATTGATGGGCCACCAACAACTGCAACATCCTGACATTCCATGACATTGCCGCAAATCGTCAGACTGTCGCTGTTGAGCCGGGAGTCGTCATCAATAAAATACAGAATGTCACCAGTAGCGGCTCTCGCTGCCAGGTTACGCTGCTGGCTGGGGGCGCTCCCTTCGGCCAGCAACACTTCATAGATGTTTTTGTCATAACCTGATTGCCGGATAGAGTCGAATGCGGCGACATGGCTACCATGCTTGACAGGAACAACGATCGAGATTGAGGTCATGGTTATCCGAATCACGCTAATACATCTAAAAAATCAAATCACATCTTCAAAAAAAAACCGGGACTGGCCCGGTAATTAAATCATATATAGCCAATGCCTAAAATGACTTTTTGACATTGGCCGTAAATTTTTTCTCTACCAGTCCATCAGACTGACGTTTTCCCTGAAAATAATCAAGAGATGCATTAAAGAGCCTGAAGTTGGTGCCGATTGACGCATACCACATCAAACTATAATTTTTAATTTTATTATCATATTGATATCTTGTCCCGCCTGCCAGCACCAATTGCCGTAACGGATAATATTTGAAACCCAGGGTAAGTGACGCTCTGTTGACACGATTATTGGTGATAGATGAATTAGCATTAGGTGAAGCATTTACAACCGGAGAATACGAATATGTCAAAACTTCGTTAAGCTCAAACATTCTGCGCGTCATTCCGGAGTTACTGAAATATCTATAGTTCAGATGCTGTTCGACATCGTAGCTGCTCGAAATCTGATTGGCATCAGTCCAGCGATAATAGGAAGCGGCCAGCTTTGAATCAAGATTACGATTAAACGCATATTCA
>JAURXC010000258.1 GCA_030654645.1 Deltaproteobacteria bacterium
CGTCATTACCAATCGGGGAGGGCGAACATGTCATGCGGCGATTGTCGCACGTGAAATCGGTGTTCCGACGATTGTGGGGACGGTGAATGCAACCCAACTGCTGCACGATGGCGAGGAGCTGACCTCGGCCGCTCTGTTCAAAATGAACCTGAGCGCACTGATGGTGCTGGCGGGGGGACTGGTGATACGGCTGTCATTTGTCTACGCCGGGCAGTTGAGCCACCTGTAGTTCATACCGCTCGGATGCGGACCGGACCGGTTATTTTTTCCCCCAAAGCGGATCGTCCGCGAATTGCATCCAGATCCGCTCTTCAGGGTTCTGTTCGTAAAACTCATCCTCGGAAAAAGAGAAGCGGTACGCTGAAACGTACTCGAACACGATCCGGTAGGCAACGTTAACCTGCCGGATCATATCCGGTTCAGCCACGTTGCCGGTATCCGGGTGATGTCGTTTTACCAGTTCCCGATGCCTGGCTTTGATCTCCTTGAGCGTGGCACGCTCTCCCAAGCCCAAAACCAGCAGCGCATTTTGTATTTCGACATAAGTCATGGTCAGATCTCAGTGGGTCCAGTCGATTATCTTCGTATCGTGCCCAAGCCTTTTCTCAACCGCTCCCTTGATGGCGGCGAAGTGCGGACAGGGATACCCGATGGGGTTGCCGTTCTTCATGCAGGAGGCGAACACGATGGCCTCCGCCCCCCGGTCAACCATCATCCTGGCCCTGGTGACCGCTTTTTTGCCGGAGCAGCCGCCACACGAGAGAAATCCGATGATCTCCACCGGACCGGTTTCCTCGAAAGCCATGGTCCCTTCCTTGGCTATCTTAAAATCAGTACTGCCGGGACACATGTCCTCGGTCAACTGACAACGGATGATTCCTACTTTCATACTTGTATCCTTCCCTAATCTTTTGTGGTTACGGCTTTCGGCCACCTCACCGGCAGCCATTGGCTCATCCGGAAAGTGGTTTCCTGAATAGTAATCCGTAGTGGTACGGCTGCAGGTCGTAGCGGTTCCTTTCTTTGAAATGGAATCCGGCTTCTCTTCCCCATTCGATACACTGTTCCGGCCGGGGACGTATCTCCATCGCCGGCCCGCGTGGCGTCGTGGGGTCGTAGTTCCAGTGAATCACCGCCAGCATGCCGTCCGGCTTGAGTACACGGAGGGCTTCTTTCATCAAGGCCACCGGCTCTTCGTGATGCAGGATATTGAAGAGCAGGGCGGCGTCCATCGAATCGTCGGCCAGGCCGGTACCCTCGGCTACAAAATCGCGCAGCTCTGCCCGCACATTGGTAATACCGGCCAGATCACATTTTTGGCGGACTACCTCCACCATCTTCGGTTCAATATCCAGGGCATGGACGGTTCCCGCGGCAATCCCGGCAGCGGCCAGGGTGAAGGTTCCATAGCCGCTGCCGAATTCCACCAGATCTTGCACTCCATGGTCGAGACCGAACATGGCCAGCACCTTGGCCGGGTCAAAAAAACCGGTCCACATCTCTTCATCAGGCATGCCGCTGTCACGAACTTTCATGGAATTCTCCTTTTGTTACCGGACACAGCAAGTACCCCCCGCCGAGTATTTTTCCCGGTCGAGCTCATCCTTCGATTTTCGAATGGACGGCTCACCCTCCTCAAGCAGCGCAATTACGGATGAAGCCAGCTTCGGACGGCTGACATAATAACATCGCTGGGAACCATCCTGGGCAAAGTCCACCAGACGGGCATTGCGCAGCACAGTCAAATGTTGGGAGATGTTCGACTGTGAGGCAGGCAGAATATCCTGGATATCGGTTACGCATTTGGTGCCCTTGAGCAACTCGGCCACGATCTGGAGACGGGTCGGATGGGCGAGCGCCTTTAGAAGTTCAGCCCATTCATTTACAGAATTTGTATCCATGCGGACTCCTTAACCCTTATAAACAGGATAAGTGCGTTAACGAAGCTATTTTCTGTCTGAAAGCAACAGTAAATAGCTTCTGACTTACTACAAGCATATTCGCATATCCTAATATCATTTGCCTCCATAAAATGCAACCGGTTGTTAGGCGTCATTTTTTATTCTAAATCATGGACAGAATCCAAGTTGGTCACTAAAGTATTTCTTTGCCAAATTCCAACGCGGATATATCCAGTGATCCCACGCATCGCTTACCTTGCCATCTTTTTGTCGGGCTTTGCATCCCTGGGCTATGAGCTCTGCTGGATTCGCAAAGGCTCGCTCCTGATCGGCGCCACCCCTCAGGCGTTAAGCATTGTAGTCGCCGTATTCTTCGGCGGCATGGCTGTCGGCGCATATCTGTCAGGCCTCTTTTCAAAACAAACAGGCCATCCGCTGCTCTGGTACGGAATCATTGAATGTGCGATCGCGGTCATGGCGGCTGTCACCCCGGCCTTGTTCAGGCTGGCCGGAGATGTCTCCGCGTTTGCGTATCAGTGGGCCGGCGCCAGCCAGCCCCTTCAGCTCTTTACGCGCTCGATGCTGGTTGCGGCGCTTATCTTTCCGACATGCGTATTGATCGGCGGGACGCTCCCGCTTTTGTGCCAGTTTTTCATCAACAACAGACGGGCGGATATCCGCTTTGCCGCCGGGAAGCTCTATGCCGTCAACACCGCCGGCGCTTTTCTTGGCTGTATGCTTTGCGGGCTCTGGCTGATCCCGACCTTTGGAATTGATACATCAATTTGGTTCAACGCCCTGTCAAGCCTTATCGCCGGTGCGGCAGTCATCCTGTTATCTGGAACAATTTCACCGGCTGCTGTTGACGCCTCGCCATCGGTCCCGAAACTCGGCCAATCTCCAAACACTCGGACAAAATCAGGCCCAAGAGCGTTCATCATGTACGGACTGTTCTTCTGGTCC
This sequence comes from Deltaproteobacteria bacterium, assembly GCA_030654645.1. Classification (GTDB taxonomy): domain Bacteria; phylum Desulfobacterota; class Desulfuromonadia; order Geobacterales; family Pseudopelobacteraceae; genus JACRCG01. Next base: position 2,865 of record JAURXC010000258.1, read on the forward strand.
GGTTTTGCTGCTCTGGGGTATGAAATACTGTGGGTGCGGTTCCTGTCGCTCATCATCTACAACACGGTCTACACCTGCATCTTTGCACTTGGAGCCATTCTCCTTGGCATTGCTTTCGGCGGGTGGCTCGTATGCCTGCTGAAAAACCGGCCCGGCCTGGATGCGTTCCTGTTCGCCGCTGCCAATATCTTCATCGGCTTCTCCATTCTTTTAATTCTCCTCCAGCCCGTGACAGCATGGGACTGGATTCGAGAATCACGCTCGCTGTCCATGCAGTCAGTGCTCTGTCTGGTTATCATCCTGATACCCTCTATGGCATCAGGAATCTCGTTCCCACTGGCATATCGGATGGTTGCCGCAAACGCCATCAATTCCGGCAGGGATTTCGGTTTTCTTACCGCCGTCAATACGCTGGGCGGGATTGCGGGCTCGCTATTGGCGGGTTTCTACCTTCTGCCGGCGATGGGAATGCACCTGACCCTGTCTGTCCTGACGCTCATCAGTCTTGCAATCGGATTATCCACGATCTTCTTCTTTGCCGACGAAATTTCATGGTTCCGCAGGAGAATGATCGCTTACGGAGTCATCGCAACGCTGCTTGGGATAGTGCTTACGAGCGGCGCCAGGCTCCCGGCGGACTTCCTGGCCGGGAAGCGGGAGATGATCGAATTCGCCGAGGGTATCTCTTCGTTCATCGCCGTGGTCAATCGGGACGGCATCATGACTCTGGAAATTGACCGCATGTGGCAGGGACAGAATCAAAAAGGGCATCAGATACTGGCCGCCCATATCCCGATGATTCTGCATCAAGACCCAAAAAAAGTATTGGTGATCGGTATGGGCACCGGGCAAACGGCCAGTCGGTTCCTGATGTATGACATCAAGCAGCTTGATTGTGTTGATATTGAGAAAACGCTGCCGGGGATCTTGCAGCGGCATTTTGATGCGGCCTGGCTGAACGACCCGCGCACACAGGTCATTACCGATGACGGCCGCAACTTCACTTCATACGCATCAACGCTGTATGACATCATCTCGATTGAGGTAGGTCAATCCTTCCGGCCCCAGGTGGCCTCTTTTTACACCGTTGAATTTTATCGGGATGTCAAGAAGCGACTCACAAAAGATGGATTGGCATGCCAGTTTGTACCGGTGGGGTTTTTTCAGGAGGGTGAATTCAGATCAATAGTGCGCAGCTTTCTGGAGGTGTTTCCGCAGAGCACGCTTTGGTTCAACAAGTATGCCGAATGCATTTTAGTCGGAAACTCAACCTGCCAGCCAAAACTGGACCCGAAGAAGCTCGCGCTGCTCCAGAGCAACGCCGGAATCCGCGCAGACCTTGATTATTCCTTTGAGGGCAGACCATGGCTTTTGATGAACAAACAGGAGGTCTTTGCCGCAAACTACCTGATGGGGCCGCAAAAACTCGCGAAACTGGCCGCCGACGCTGCCCCTTATCGTGATGACAAACCGATTCTCGAATACCAGACCGCTCGCAATGCTTACAACCGGACACGCTTTCACACCTTGATTGAAAAGAACCTGGAAAGCCCGGACACAATTTTCGCGCAGAAAATCCGTATCGCATCGGAGGCCCGAATTATCAGGATTCGGGAGGAAAATGTCCACGAATCGCTGAAAGAGTGGAAGTAATTCCAGTTCAGAACTTGGGGGCTTGGTTTATTTGACCCATGTAAATAGATATCAGGTCGGTTATGGCTTCCCGTGCGCATTCAAATTCAATTGTTTCGTCCTGAGTATATTTCATAGAACCGTCTCCGGTGGCCGCTTTTGCGCCCCATGAAGAAACCGAAGAATCTCGATGCGCTCCCCCTCGATCCGGTAGACGGCAATGAAGGGGGTCCGGCTGATAACCAGCTCTCGGGTTCCCTTTTCTCTCCCAACTCGGCCCATTTTAGGCTGTGCGGTAAGTAAGTCTGTCTGCTTTTCTATTTCTTCATCTTGATCTACAGCAGCAAGCGGGTTGTCCTGGGCAATATAATCAAGCTGGTCATACCGTTCATTTTCAGCTCTTGATGTCCACGACAGTTTCATGCGGCCTGCCGATCAGCTTGTGCTAACCATTTCTTGCGGCGGTCTGCGGAGGTTGCTTTCATCTCATCCTGTGATACCCACACCGTATTCGGATCGTCGGCTTCCTTTAATCCAATTTGAACCTGCTCCCTAAACCATTTATCATAAGCAACCGCCTCTTTAGTGTCGGCAAGCCGTTGTTTCGTATCTGGCCTACTAACACGCTTAACTGTTTCATCATAATTGCTGATGTTGACATTGCATTGTGCTATGCCGATGGACTTCAGGTATTTTACAAGAGTGTCAAACCTGCTGAACAGCCGTATTGCTCCTCTACGGGCGGCAAGGGTGCGCTCCACCATGCCGTATTTAACAATGATATTCCACCCTCCCGGCTGGCCGATAACGTCTGCCCCTCTGACGGCTCCCGCCTCTACCAGATGTAAAAGCGTCTGATGATCTATAGTATCGTGTGCATGTGCCATATATCCCCCTCTCGGCTATCAGTGTAGTGTCTGATACTATAACCAAACAGATTCAAAATGGAAACCACAAAATACACGTTATGTCGCTGTACTTTACATATCACCCCTTATGCGAGCTTTTACTATATCCGTTTTTAGTCGGTTGTCTGCCAACTCCGCCTTTTGGTCCAACCTGATCCTGAATCCTCATGTCTAATCACCGGTTAAATCCAATTTCTTCCTCTGCTGTCCTCTTTTCAAACCAGCAGACGTGAAACATCCCCTTCAACTGTGCGGTCAAAGGGGATGCTGGCACTACTCAATGCTGGAATATTCATGCCAGCATGTACTGCATGTCTGTTACATCATCGGCT
>JAURXC010000259.1 GCA_030654645.1 Deltaproteobacteria bacterium
CTTTCCCTGTGCGCTCCTGATGCCGATTTTCTGGAGACACTGGGCAAAAGGTGTGCGGGCAACCGGGGCGTACATGATCGCCAGCAGGGTTAGCGCCGCACGCTCTTCCGGATGAAGGGTACTGATCGTGTCCAGGAGCGAGAGTGTCTTATCAGGGATGGTAGTCATGTGATGCCTTTGAGTGGTGGTAGTCGGGGAGGATCGGGACGGCCATGGTAGCAGTAAGCAGTGACAATCTCAATATGCAAGCAGCGCATATAAACAGAACGGGCGACCAAATGGCCGCCCGTTCTGTTTATGCTCCAGTTTTATCCATATATTTGGAGTGCGGATTTTTTGTTCTGGCAAGGCTGTCGAGGGATTGGGCGGAGGCGTAGCAGCGCTACGCCGCACAATTTCGTTTTCAAAATTGGACCGCGAAGGCGCCCCGTAAGGGGTCGGCCGTCAGGCCGAGTCACAACCGATCACGAAGACTTACGCCGCCAGGGCGAAAAAGCTGCGCTCCGTCTATCTCATCAACTCGAAGTCCCGATCCTCGCAGGTCTCATCCTTGATATCGATGAACTTGTTGCAGATCTCGGTCACCATGTTGACCACGCCCTGGTAGCCGATCAGCGGGTAGCGGTGCTTGTTAACCCGGTCGAAAACCGGGAAGCCGAAACGGAACAGCGGTATCTTGGCGTCGCGGGTGGCAAACTTGCCATGGCTGTCGCCGATCACCGCATCGACCGGATCGGTCATCAGCAGGCTGCGCAGGTGCCACAGGTCCTTGTTCATGTAGATCTTGCACCCCTGGCCGTACATCGAGCCATCCAGCAGCGCCTGTAACTCTTTCTCGACTTTCTTGCTGCCGCGGCTGCAGAGGATGTGGTGCGGACGGGCGCCCATCTCCAGCAGGAAGGAGACATAACCCATCAGGTAATCCGGGTCACCGTAGACGGCGAACTTCTTGCCATGCATGTACTGGTGCGAGTCAGTCACGGCGTCCACGGCGCGGCCGCGCTCGTTCTTCAGGGATGCCGGCACTTCCTTGCCGAACAGCTCGGCCACCTTCATGATGAAATCATCGGTCTTGGCGATACCCATCGGCATCGGCATGCTCACATGCTTGCCGGAGTAGTTGTCCTTGACCCAGCCGAAGGTCTTGGGTGTGGCATAGGGGCCGATGGCGATGGTGGCCTTGCCGTTGATCGAATCGGCGGCGTCCTCCAGCTTGGTTCCGCCGGCGTAGATATGATAGCTGCCGTCGCAGGGGGAATCAAAGGTGTCGGAGATGTCGGCCAGCATGGTGTAAGGGATGCCGAATTCCTTCAGGATGCGCTTGTACTCGCGATAATCGCCAGTATTGAAGTCGCAGCCCGGGATCAGGTTGAGCTTGCCGGTGCAACGCCCCTCGATCTGCTTCCCTTCGGTCAGGGTCTGCAGGATCGAAACCAGCATAGAGTCGTAACCATGGATATGGGTGCCGTTGAAGCTGGGGGTGTTGGCAAAGGGTACCGGCATATCCTTGGGCACGCAACTTTTCTGCTTGGCGTTCTTGATGAAGGCGGTCAGGTCATCGCCGATAACTTCCGGCATGCAGGAGGTGAATACCGCGATCATCTTCGGTTTGTAGATGGCGTTGGCGTTTTCCAGCCCCTCATGCAGGTTGTTCTGGCCACCGAACACCGCGCCGTCCTCGGTCATCGAGTCGGAAACCGCCGGAGCCGGCTCGCGGAAGTGACGGTTGAGGGTGGAGCGGTAGTAGGAAGCGCACCCCTGGGAACCATGCACAAAGGGGAGCGTCCCTTCAAAACCGTGGGCGGCCAGCTGGGCCCCCAGCGGCTGGCAGGCATGAACCGGGTTGATCACCAGCGCCTGACGGGCAAAGTTTTTCTCTTTATACTCTTCGCTATTAATCCATTCCTTAACCCGTTCCACCTCTTCGGGCGTGGTTTCGACTATTTTTTTGACTTCAAGTCCTAGTAGATTTGACATGGTTTGCTCCTTTTCAGCGGCTGGGACTCATCCGTCCACAGTCCGGAAATTGTACATCCTGTAGGGGCGAATCTTGTATTCGCCCGGTGTTCTGTTCGCCCCATTTATGCGGGCGACCGCGAGGATCGCCCCTACATCATCAGTAAGGTGCCTTTACCAGATTCCAGGTGGGGCTATTAATCGCCATGTCCACATCCCTGGCAAAAACCTCGAAGCCTTTGTAACCGTGGTAAGGACCGGAATAATCCCAGCTGTGCATCTGACGGAAAGGGATGCCCATCTTCTGGAAAACATATTTTTCCTTGATACCGCTGCCAACCAGGTCCGGCTTGAGCGCGTCGGCAAACTTCTCGAATTCGTACTCGGAGGGGTCGTCATAAACGACAGTTGCATCGGGCATTTCCGGAGCGGTTCGGTCATAGTCGTCGGTGTGGGCAAACTCGTAACCGGAACCGACGCAATCCATGCCCAGGTCCTCATAAGCGCCGATGGTGTGACGCGGACGGAGACCACCAACCAGCAGCATGACTTTCTTCCCATCCAGGCGTGGTTTGTACTCTTCGATGACCGCCTGCATGATCGGGTCGTACTTGGCAATAACCGCTTCAACCTTCTGCTTGATGTTGTCGTCGAACAGTTCGGCCAGCGCCCGCAGACTCTGCCTGATCTTGGTAGGTCCGAAGAAGTTCAGCTCGATCCAGGGGATACCGAATTTCTCTTCCATCACCTTGCACATGTAGTTCATGGAACGGTAGCAGTGGATTACGTTGAGCTTGACCTTGTGGGTGGCGGCAATCTTTTCCAGCTCGCCGTCGCCGGTCCAGACCGATTTGACGTTGAGACCGCACTCTTCCAGCAGCGGCTTGGTGGACCAGGCGTCGCCGCCGATGTTGTATTCGCCGATCAGGGCGATGTCGTAGGGGCTCTCGGGCTCGGCGAATTCGCGGGTGCCGATGATGTAGTCGCGGATCGTATCGTTACTGATGTGGTGACCAAGCGACTGGGATACACCCCGGAAACCCTCGCAGTTACAGGGGATGATCGGTATGTCCAGATCCTTGGCCGATGTTTTGGCCACCGAGTTGATATCGTCGCCGATCAGACCGACCGGACATTCGGACAGAACCGAGATTCCCTTGGCCAGCGGGAACAGTTCATGGGCTTCTTCCAGCAGGGTTTTAAGCTTCTTGTCGCCGCCGTAAACGATGTCTTTTTCCTGGAAATCCGAGGTGAACTGCATGGCGAAGTTGGTAACGCCGGTGATGCCGCTCATCATGTTGCGGCGTGTGCCCCAGGAGTACCAGCCGCAGCCGACCGGGCCGTGGGATACGTGCACCATGTCGCGAATCGGGCCCCAGACAACGCCCTTGGCACCGGCATAGGCGCAGCCACGGGCACTCATCACGCCGGGAACGGTTTTCTTGTTGGATTTCACACTGGCGCAACCGGAGGCGGCGTCATTGGGCGCAAGGTGCGGCGCGCGTTTTTTCCTGGCTTTCTCCGGATAGACCGACAGCGCCTCGTCAATCATGGCCTGGGTCGATTCCTTGGTTATGCCTTCAATTTTTCGTATCTTGTCTGACATAATATGTCTCCTTTAGTAAACCCCTCCCCCGCCTCCCCTTATCAGGGAAGGAGCCTTAATCATCCCCCCTGACAAGGGGGGACCGAGGGGGGTTAAGATTTTGAAATCATTTACGCTGCCGCTGCCTCTGCTACGCCGACAATCGCCTCGTCTTCCGCTTCCATGATGCCGAACTTCATCAACAGCTCTTCCAGCTCTTCCATCTCCAGCGGGGTCGGAACCACCAGCATCTTGTTGTCGGCAATCTTCTGGGCCAGGGTCAGGTATTCCTGTGCCTGGGGATGTTCCGGGGAGTACTCGATCACGGTCATCCTGCGCAGCTCAGCCCTCTGAACCTGGTTGTCGCGGGGTACGAAGTGGATCATCTGGGTGCCGAGACGACGGGCCAGCTCCGAAATCAGCTCAAACTCCATGTCGGTTTTTCTGGCGTTGCAGATCAGGCCGGCCAGTCGGACCTTGCCGGATGATGCGTATTTGAGAATACCCTTGGAGATGTTGTTGGCGGCGTACATGGCCATCATCTCGCCGGAGGTGACGATATAGATCTCTTCAGCCTTGCCCTCGCGGATCGGCATGGCGAATCCGCCGCAGACAACGTCGCCGAGAACGTCGTAGAACACGAAGTCGAGGTCGGGGGTATAGGCGCCGTTCTCTTCCAGGAAGTTGATGGCGGTAATGACACCACGGCCGGCGCAACCAACACCCGGCTCAGGTCCGCCGGACTCGACGCATTTGATGTCGCCGTAGCCGACCTTCATTACATCTTCCAGCTCCAGATCCTCAACTGTACCCAGTTCGCGCACCAGGTCCATCACCGTATTCTGTGCCTTGGCATGCAGGATCAGACGTGTTGAATCAGCTTTAGGGTCACAGCCGACGATCATGACCTTCTTGCCGAGAGAGGCCAGGCCCGCTACCGTGTTCTGTGTGGTGGTTGATTTGCCGATGCCGCCCTTGCCGTAAATTGCGATCTGTCTCATTGTGTTGCTCCTTTCGCTCACTCATCCGTGAGCATGTGGGTTTTAGTAAGTTGGAAAATATTTCTGCGGATCGTTGCAGAAACTATTTTCGAGAACGAACTATATTGTTTTGGTTTGGGGCAAATAAAAAGGCGCCCCTTTTTATCGGAGGCGCCTTTGCCTGGATTCTGATATGGATTCCGCCTGAAAAATTTCTTGGCGGATGTTATCTACGCTAAAGCATTTGCCGTGCCAACATAGCTTCACCCTATAATAACGGTAGCTTACATGACGATGCATAGAAAAGAGGCGGATGAGTGGTCTGCATTTTGGTAGGGGATGCGCTGGCAGCGCAGGCAGCTGCCGAAAATTTAATCAGCTTGGCAGCATTCGAAAAGCCGAGGCCTTTATGGCGGCAAAAATGGTGCTGCCCGGGGTAATCTTCAACTCATCGACCGCGTCCTGCACCACTTCGGCGATCAGCGAATTGCCGTCACATTCCAGCTCCACGCCAACCTTGCGGCCCGAGTTGAACAGTGACCGGACGCTGCACTGCAACAGGTTGCGGGCGCTGATGGCCTCGGGATGCTGCTTGAAGAGGATGATATCCTTGGAGGAAAGCTCGGCCAGCGAGTCGTCCCGCTCCGAACCGGCCGACAAGAGCAGCTGGCCGGCGCCCCAGGGATAGGCGAAAAGCCCGGCGGAGGGCAGCGGCCGACCCAACCTGAGCAGATTGATATAGCCGACCTGGCTCTGCCCCATGCGGTTTCGCGCCAGCTGTTCACTGCTGACCTGCTCGACCATCAGGCCTTTTTCGAAGACCAGCGCGCTGTCGGTCATCAGCCGCATCTCGATCAGAGAGTGGGAGATAAACAGATAGGGAATCCCGAAATGCTCACTGACGCTCTTCAGGTAGGGAATGATCTGGAAGCGCAGCGAATCGTCCAGCGCCGAAAGCGGCTCGTCCATCAGCAGCAGACGGGGATTGGCCAGAATCGCCCGCCCCAGGGCAACGCGCTGTTTTTCACCACCCGACAGGTTGGCCACCTCCCGGTCAAGCTGTTCTTCCAGATTCAGCACCTGGACCAGGGCATCGAAATCGATCCGGCGGAGATCCGGCCGGCAACGCTTGAAACCATACAGCAGGTTGTGTTTGACATTCAGGTGGGAAAACAGGCTGTGCTGCTGAAAGACCATCGCGATCCGGCGCTGTTCGGGACGAATACTGATTCTTTTGGAACTGCTGAAGAGGCATTCGCCATCCAGCACGATCTCTCCGTTGTCAGGCTTGAGAAACCCCGCCAGCATACTCACCAGCGTCGATTTGCCGCTGCCGGACGCGCCGAATATGCCGACCCTCTCGCCACTGACGCTGATATCGGCCGACAGGTTAAAGGCGCCGAAACTTTTCCTTACATTCATGGAGAGATTCACGTCAGTCCCTCCGCGCCATTTTCAGGGCGCCGGGACGCCACGCGTAAAGCGCCAGCAGCACCAGAAATGAAAAAACCAGCATCACGGCCGCCATGCGATGGGCCTGGGCGTACTCCAGCGCCTCCACATGGTCGTAAATCTGCACCGAGGCCACACGGGAAACGCCGGGGATGTTGCCGCCGATCATCAGCACCACGCCGAATTCACCGACGGTATGGGCAAAGGTCAGAATGGAGGCGGTCAGGAAGCCGGGGCGGGCCAGCGGCAATGCCACCGTAAAAAAGGCATCCAGCGGCGAGGCGCCCAGTGTGGCGGCCACTTCCAACGGGCGGTCTCCGATCGATTCAAAGGCGTTTTGCAGCGGTTGCACCATGAACGGCAGCGAGTAAAAAACCGAAGCCAGCACCAGCCCCCAGAAGGTAAACGGCAGGGCGCCGATTCCCAATACCCTGGTCAGATGTCCCACCGGTCCGTTAGGCCCCATGGCCAGCAACAGATAAAAACCGAGCACCGACGGCGGCAGCACCAGCGGCATCGCCACAACCGCACCGAACACCCCTTTCAGGCGTGATTTTGAACGGGCCAGCCACCAGGCGATCGGGGTGCCTACCACCAGCAGGATCAACGTGACTATAACAGCCAGCTTGATGGTAAGGGTTATGGACTGTATGTCGCCGGAGTCGAGAAACATTGATAAATCCTTTAGATCTCATATCCGTAGGTGCGGATGATTTTTTTTGCCTTGTCGGATTTCAGGTAACCCAATAGAGCCCTGGCAGCGGCGTTGTCCTTGCCGTTGGACAGCAGCACCGCGTCCTGGCGGATGGGGGTATGCAGTTTGCCGGGCACGATCCAGGCTGAACCGCTGGTGATCTTCCCGTCCTTCATCACCTGCGACAATGCTATGAAACCAAGTTCGGCATTACCGGTGCTTACAAACTGAAAGGTCTGGGAGATATTTTCCCCCTGCACGAATTTTGGAGTAATCGCTGAAAGCAGCCCCTGCTTCGTCAGCACTTCCATCGCGGCGACACCGTAGGGCGCCAGCTTCGGATTGGCAATGGCCAGCTTGTTATAAAGACCCTTGCTCAGCACATCCCCTTTTGCATCCACAAATCCGGCTTTCGGTGACCAAAGCACCAATGTTCCAATAGCGTACGTGAAACGGCTGTCGGCAACGCCCAAGCCATCCTTGACCAGCTGAATCGGCTTTTCGTCATCGGCGGAAAGGAGCAGCTGGAAAGGGGCACCATTTTTGATCTGCGCATAGAACTTGCCGGAGGCGCCGAATGATAACACGGCCTTGTGACCGGTCTCCTTTTCGAACTCAGCCACGATTTGCTTCATCGGCGCGGTGAAATTGGCTGCAACGGCGACATTCACTTCGGCGGCCATGGCCGGAATGGCCAGCATGATTCCTGTCACCGCAAGTAGTATACTTCTCATGATGGTTTTCATTGTTATTGTTCCTTTCAGGCTGCTGCTACGCAGGAATAATGGTTACTCCGATATCGGTCGGTTTTCCGAAATATACCGACGACAGGACGATGATATCGATGCCGGTGGCGGCGTACATTGCCGCATTGACTTCATTGATGCCGCCGGCTGCGGAAATCAGAATATTCGGGTTTACTGCACGAATCAAGGCAACAGCGTCCGCCAGTTCAGCCGGCGTTGTTTTGTCAAGCTGCACGATATCAGCCCCGCTGCGGGCTATCAACAGTGCTTCACGAATTGTATCGGCTTCAACAATGATCTTGGTTTCGCGGCCCCTCATTTTCAGGTCAGCAACCGAGCCGAGAAAGGATTCCAGCCCGCCCAGAAAAGAGGTGTGCTGCTTGAATACCAGCACCGTCTCCGACAACCCCAAACGGTGGGGCAGTGCGCCTCCGGCGGTGATGGCCTTGATGGAGATCTTTTTGGTTCCGGGAAATGATTTGCGGGTGGTTACAATCGATAGCGCGGGATTTACGGCCCTGCATTTTTCGACAATACGTTGCGTTCGGGAAGCGATGCCCGAGGCATACTCCAGCAGGTTCAACGCCACCTTCCACCCCGCATGTAACGCCTGGGCAGTGCCGGTAGCAGCAAGGAACTCGATACCTGAGGCCAGCTTCGTGCCGCTGGGCATGCAGGAGGTAAGTTTCGCACCGCATTTATGGAACACCCGGGCCGCTTCTTCCGTGCAGCAGATGGTAGTATCCTCACGGGTGGTAAAAATGATCCGACCCTCTCGGTCTCCGATGCCGAGCAGATGGGTGGTCAAATCGCCGTAAGGTACGTCCTCTTCAATAAAGCGTTCAATGTCCCTGTCGGGAATACAAACAATCATCCGTGCCCCTTCGGCTCGTCTTAGTTTAAAACATGCAGCTGTAATCCGAAATAAGGGACAGAGCCATCGACGTCCCTTTACAGGTCAGTTGACTCCGATAATCACGCTGGAGGCCTTGAACATCGTGCAGGCGTGGCCGCCAACTTTCAGTTCGAGACTTGTTGAGCTGCCATGGGTAATGACCGCGCTGACGGTATTGCCGCCGCCAATCTCCACATCGACCTCGGTGTTGACCGGCCCTTCGATGATCTTGGCGATCGTGCCGCAAAAGACATTGCGGGCGCTGACCCTGGCTTCGTGCAGATCGATACCGATGATGACCGAACTGGCCTTGACGATGGCATAAGCCTCCGAGCCGGTCGCAAGACCCAGGTTGTCGATTGCGCCGTTGGTGACGACAGCCGTCAGCGGCACACCGCCTTTCAGTGCCAGTGTGACTTCGGCATTGACGGCGCCCTTAGTAATATTTGTTACAGTTCCGGAAAAAGTATTGCGGGCGCTGACTTTCATGGAAATCCTCCTCAGAAACTTGTACAGGCTGTCGCTGTCTCCCAGTCTGTTTTCCAGGTTGTCCAGAAATTTGCGGTGTTCTTCCTGGATGGTTTTGTATTGGTTGATTACCTTTTTCCCTTCGGCGGTGAGACTGGTTCCTCCGCCCCCCTTGCCTCCGGCCAGACGCTCGACCAACGGCTTTTCAGCCAGGTTGTTGATCAGGTTAATCGTATCCCAAGCGGTTTTATAGCTGATGCCGACCTCTTTGGCGGCTTTGGTGATGGAACCCAGCTCACCGATCTTTTCCAGCAGATCGATGCGATCGCCCCCCAGGAATTTGCTGTCCGACCGGTTGAGCCACAAACTGCCCGATATGCCGGTATCATGCTTGGGTCCGCTCTTTCTCATGGCCCGACTCTCCCGCTACGCTGATTTACAAACTAAATTACATGATCCATGCCAATAACAATTTAGACAAAAAACCTTTGCTAACGCCATGTTGCAACAATACAACATCGGTCCTTATATTTCAAGCTATATAACGACTGACCGTTCCACAAGCAGCATGCCTTAAAACCGTGCATATCATGTCGCTCAATCGCGATCGTCGTTCATTACTTCAGACACCTTGCGGATGAAGGCCTCCATGGTAAATGGCTTGGAGATGAAATTAACCTCTTCCTCCAGATGTCCGTTGCTGGACGTGACCACCCCGGCATAACCGGACATGAACAGCACCTTTAACCCCGGCACATGCTCGATAATCCTTTCATACAGCTCGGGGCCGTTCATGTGCGGCATGACGACATCCGACACCAGCAGGTCGATCGTGTCCCGGCACGACCGCACCGCCTCGATGGCCTGAAACGGCTCATCGACTGCAATTACGCGATGACCGGCTCCTTCCAGGATTTCACGCACCATCAGCAATACCATCGGATTGTCCTCGACCACCAGAATGGTGCCGGTGCACTGTTCGGAATCTTTCGATACCTGGAGTTGCTCCCGGATCTGCTCGTCCCCGTTCCTCTCGGGGAAGTACAGTGTAAAAGTAGTGCCAAAACCGCTGCGGCTGTTGACGTCGATGCTTCCCTCATGCTGTTTGACTACTCCGAATGTGGTTGAAAGTCCCAACCCGGTTCCATGGCCGGTAGGCTTGGTCGTGAAAAACGGGTCGAAGATGTGCGGCAATATCGCCTCGTCAATTCCGCTGCCGGTATCAGAGAAGGCGATCATCACATGGCGCCCCGGCTTTGAACCGGGATGGCGCAGGCAGTATTCCTGGTCGAACATCAGATGCCCGGTTTCTATCGTGATTACACCCCCGCCGCTGATGGCATCCTGGGCATTGACGGCCAGATTGAGCAGCGCCTGTTCGATCTGGGTCCTGTCCGCCAGGATCATGCACGCCTCCGGACTCAGCCGGAGCCTGATCTCGATGCTTTCGCGGATGGTGCGCTGCAGGATGACCATGAATGAGTCGATGATTTCATTCAGGTCCTGCCTTTCAGCTTTCAGGGTCTGCTGCCTGCTGAAGCTGAGCAGGCGACTGACCAGGTCCCTGGCCTTCCCGGCCGACTTCAGGATGGTCGCGGAATAAGCGGCGGTCTTCTCGTCCGATGCGTGCCTCATGTTGATCATCTCGGCATAGCCGAAGATCGGCACCAGCAGGTTGTTGAAATCATGGGCAATCCCGCCGGCAAGCAGGCCGATGCCTTCCAGTTTCTGCTGCTGCGAAGCCTGT
>JAURXC010000076.1 GCA_030654645.1 Deltaproteobacteria bacterium
CCGGCATGGAGGTGACGCTGACCAAGATCAAGACCATCGGCGACAAGATCCTGGATGTGCCGCTGGCCCAGGTGGGCGGCAAGGGGCTGTTTGTCAAGGAGATCGAGGAGGCCATGCTGCGGGGCGAGATCGATATCGCGGTACACAGCATGAAAGATGTGCCTACCGAATTTCCGGAGGGGCTCGGTCTGCACTGCATCACCGAGCGAGAAGACCCGCGCGATGCGGTGATCTCCCGCAATGTCAAATTCGCCGATCTGCCGCAGGGTGCCCGCATCGGCACCAGCGCGCTGCGTCGTCAGGCCCAGCTTTTGAAGGTCCGGCCCGACCTGGAGATGTGCATCATTCGCGGCAACGTCGAAACCCGTATCCGCAAGCTGACCGACGACAAGCTGGATGCGGTGATACTGGCCGCTGCCGGCCTCAAGCGTCTCGGTTTTACCGAACAGGTGGCCGAATATCTGGACACCGAACTATCGATTCCGGCCATCGGCCAGGGTGCGCTGGGGATCGAGTGCCGTCTGGCGGATCCGGTCATCACAGCGACGATCGACTTTTTCAATCACGCCGATACCAGCCAAGCGGTGCGGGCCGAACGGGCCCTGCTGAAGCGCTGCGAAGGGGGCTGCCAGGTGCCGATCGCTGCCCATGGGACAGTCAGCGATGGCCGGTTGCGTCTGGTTGGGTTTATTGCCGCGGTGGACGGCAGCCGTTCGGTGCGCGGCGAAATTTCCGGCCCGGTGGCCGAGTGCGAACAGCTTGGAATCAGGCTGGCGGACCAGCTGCTGGCTGATGGTGGCAAAGCCATTCTGGAAGAGGTTTATCAGAGGTCGATCGGTGAGTAACGCCATTGTTTACCTGGTCGGCGCCGGCCCGGGCGATCCGACCCTGATCACGCTACGCGGAGTCGAGTGCCTGAAGCGGGCCGATGTGGTGGTCTATGACTATCTTGCCAACGAGCAGCTCCTGAATCATGCCCCGGAAGGCGCCGAGCGCATCTACGCCGGAAAGATCGGCGGACGGCACAACCAGGACCAGGAGGAGATCAGTCGGCTGCTGGTTGAAAAAGCGCAGCAGGGTAAGGTGGTAGTGAGGTTGAAAGGGGGCGATCCCTTTGTCTTCGGGCGCGGCGGCGAGGAGTGCGAGGCGCTCAGTGCAGCCGGGATACCCTTCGAAGTGGTGCCGGGGGTCACGGCCGCGATCGGCGCCGCTGCTTACGCCGGCATTCCTCTGACGCACCGTGACTTCACCGCGTCGGTGGCTTTTGTGACCGGCCAGGAGGGTAAGGACAAGGATGAGTCGGCCATTGACTGGGACCGTCTCTCGCTGGGGGGCGGAACGGTTGTCTTTTATATGGGTATCACCACGCTCAGGCGCAACATGCAGCGCATGATCGAGCATGGCCGCTCGGCCGACACGCCGGTGGCCCTGGTGCGCTGGGCGACTACCGTCTGCCAGCAGGTTCTGACCGGTACGATCGCCGACATTGCCGACCGGGCCGAGGAAGCCGGCTTCAAGCCGCCCGCCATAACCATTGTCGGCGAGGTCGTAACGTTGCGTGATAAGCTGCGCTGGTACGACAGTCGCCCGCTCTGCGGCAGAAAGATCATCGTTACCCGTGCCGCCGAGCAGGCCGGCGAGTTCTCGGCAAAACTTATAACACGTGGCGCAACTGTTCTGGAGTGCCCCACGATCCGGCTGGTGGAACCGGAAAGCTGGCAATTGCTGGATGTTGCCATTCGTGAATTGCCGGGCTATGACTGGCTGATCCTGACATCCGGCAATGCGGTACGCTTCTTTTTTCAGCGCCTTGAGGCGCTGGGGCTGGATAGCAGGGCTCTGGCCGGCTGCAAGGTCTGCGCGGTAGGACCGAAAACTGCCGACGCCTTCAGGATGTTCGGTGTCCGCCCGGACCTGGTGCCCTCAGATTATAAGGCCGAAGGCATCGTGAACGAGTTTTCGCGATTGGATCTGAAAGGGTCTAAAATACTCTTCCCGAAAGCCGACAAGGCTCGCGAGATTATTCCCTGTGAACTGAAACGGATGGGTGCCCACGTGGACTGTCCGGTGGCCTACCGCAATATCCTGCCGGACAGGTTGCCTCCCGAAGCGCTGTTTGCACTGGAGAAGCGCTCGGTGGACTGTATCACCTTCACCTCTTCATCCACGGTACAGAATCTGGCGGCCATGCTGGGAGAGGAACTGCTGCTGGACATGCTGAAGGGGGTGACGGTTGCATCGATCGGCCCGATTACCTCGAAGAGCTGTCGTGAACTGGGTCTGAAGGTGGATATCGAGCCGTCCGTTTATACACTGGATGCATTGACGGCCGCTGTGGAAGCTCATTTCAGCTGAAGCTGGCCAATATAGTCGTTACAAACTGAAAAGGCCCTGCAGAGCAGGGCCTTTTGACGTCCGGCGGGTCTGGAACCGTTATACCAGTTCCAATGCGCTGAAGAAGTAAGGGATCTCGAAAGCGGCGGTTTCCGGGGCATCGGAGCCGTGTGAGGAGTTCTCCTCGATATTGACGGCGAAATCCTTGCGGATTGTGCCTGGCTCGGCGTTAGCCGGATTGGTTGCGCCCATCAGGGTGCGCCAGTCGGCGATGGCATTTTCCTTCTCCAGGCAGAGTACGATCACCGGGCTGCGGGACATGAAGGTGCAAAGGTCGTTGAAGAAAGGGCGCTCCTTGTGGACATAGTAAAAACCCTCGGCCTGGCATTTGCTCAGCTTGATCTTCTTCATGCCGACGATGTTGAAGCCGTTGGCTTCGATCCTGTCCAGAATTTTACCGGCCAGCTTGCGCTCGACTGCATCCGGTTTGATGATTGCGAAAGTGCGTTCCATGGTGTTTCCTCCGATATGGTTTAAAAAAGTGAACTTTTCAGATAGCACCGCTAATATTTACTTGTCAAGTGATTTAGCCTCATTTTCAGCCGCACCCTCGTCGCATCAGGCTTCCCATTACTTCTGGCGGCACAAAACTCTCGCTAAAAAATCGGCATATATGTTAAAAGTGACTATTCGGCTCTCATGGAAAGGAGATCTGCATGGATTTTACAAAAATGCTGCACAAATTCACCGTGGTTCCTTCACTAACAGACGAACTGGCTGCACTGCAGCGAATTGCCTATAATCTTTGGTGGTGCTGGGAGCCGGATGCGATAAATCTTTTCCGTCGCATGGATGCCGATCTTTGGCAGTCAACCCGCCACAACCCGGTCGAGATGCTGGGCATTCTCCAGCAGACCACGCTGGAGGCGCTCAAATCCGACGAGGGCTTCATGGCCCACCTCAAGATGGTAGATGAAAAGCTCTCCGAATACCTGGAGGACAAGACCTGGTTCCAGAAGAATGCCAACGGTAAATCGAATATGAAGGTGGCCTATTTTTCAATGGAATTCGGCTTGCATGAGTCGCTGCCGATCTATTCGGGCGGTCTGGGCATACTTGCTGGCGATCACCTGAAATCGGCCTCGGATCTGGGTCTGCCGCTGGTCGGCGTCGGACTTTTATACCGTCAGGGATATTTTCGCCAATATCTGAATAACGAGGGGTGGCAGCAGGAGTTCTATCCCGAGAACGATTTCTACAACCTGCCGCTGATTCTGGAACGCAACGAGAACGGCCAGCCACTCTGGTTTGAGCTGGAATTCGGTATCCGAAAGTTCAAGGTACATATCTGGAGGGTCCAGGTTGGAAGGGTGCCGCTCTATCTGCTGGACACCAACCTGGAAGAGAACAGCCCCGAAGATCGCCTGATCACGGCCCAGCTCTATTTCGGCGACAAAGAGATGCGCATGATCCAGGAGATCCTGCTGGGGATCGGCGGCATCCGTGCCCTGAGAACACTCGGTATCATACCCAACGTCTGCCACATGAATGAGGGGCATGCCGCCTTCCTGGCGCTGGAACGCATACGCCTGCTGATGGAAAAGCGTGGCATCAGGTTTAGCGAGGCCCGTGAAATCGTGACTGCCGGAAATGTATTCACCACCCATACTCCGGTTGAAGCCGGTATCGATCACTTTCCATCCGAGCTTCTGGACAAGTTCTTTGCGCGTTATTCCAAGTCGCTGGGCCTGAGCCGTGACGAATTTCTCGGCCTGGGGCGCCAGAACCCGAAAAATCAGCAGGAGAGTTTCTGCATGGCGGTGTTGGCGTTGAAGCTGGCCGGGCATACCAACGGCGTCAGTCAGCTGCATGGCGAGGTTTCGCGCAAAATGTGGAAAAACGCCTGGCCCGAGCTCCCCGAGGAACAGCTGCCGCTGACTTCGATCACAAACGGCGTGCATACTCGCACCTGGATGTCCAACCATATGGCCAGCCTTCTGATCCGTTATCTGGGGAACCGCTGGCTGGACGATCCGACCGATCATAGCGTATGGCGCCGCATCTCGAAGATACCCGATGCCGAACTGTGGAGAACCCAGCAGAGCTGCCGGGAAAAGCTGGTGGATTTTGCGCGCAGGCGTCTCAAGGAACAACTGGTCAAGGTCGGCGCCACAACCAAGGAGATTTCGACAGCGGAAGAGGTGTTGGATCCGGAGGTGCTCACCATCGGGTTCGCCCGCCGCTTCGCAACCTACAAACGGGGAACCCTGCTTCTCCGCGACTTGGACCGGTTGGCTCGCATCCTTAATAATCCGGAGATGCCGGTTCAGTTCATCTTTGCCGGGAAGGCGCACCCGCAGGACCAGGAAGGGAAAGAATTGATCCGGCAGATTGTGCAGGCTTCCCATCAGGAGCGTTTCCGGCACCGGATCGTATTCATAGAGGATTACGACATGGAAGTGGCCCGCCATCTGGTACAGGGGGTGGATGTCTGGCTTAATACACCGCTCCGTCCGATGGAGGCCAGCGGCACCAGCGGAATGAAGGTGGCGTTCAACGGCGGTCTCAACATGAGTATCCTGGATGGCTGGTGGTGCGAGGGGTACCACGGCAATAATGGCTGGGCCATCGGCAAGGGCGAGGTCTACGAGGACATCGAGTATCAGAACCAGGTTGAGGGGCGTGCGCTTTACGACCTGCTCGAGAAGGAGGTCGTGCCGCACTTCTACGATCAGGGCAGTGACGGCGTTCCGCGTTCGTGGGTTGCCACGATGAAGGCCTCTATGCAGAGCCTCTGTCCAGTTTTTTCCACCGACCGGATGGTACAGGAGTATACGATCCATTCCTATATTCCCGCCTATGGCCAGTGGAAGCGGCTTGTGGATGATGATATGTCGCTGGCCCTTGATCTTGCCCGTTGGAAGGAACGGATATTCAAGCTCTGGCCGCAGGTTAGTATTGAACAGGCCGTGGCCGAGGCCGCCGACGCGGTGGCTGTTGGCAGTACGATTCCGGTCACTGCCCGTGTTGCGCTGGGAGAGCTGGCGGTGGATGAGGTCTCGGTCGAAGTGTATTTTGGGGTGTTGGATTCCACCGGTAACATTCAGGGTGGCGAAACCGTGATGCTCCGGAATATGAACGATCTGGGAAACGGACTGCACGAGTTCAGCGGAGCCTTGGAGTGCCGGTTCTGCGGCAGGCATGGCTTCATGCTGCGAATAATGCCGCAACACAGGATTCTTGGGAATGTGTATGAGCCCGGCTACCTGATATGGGGCTGATGGAGCGGCCGGCAGCAACTTTAAATAACAACTGGCGAGTATAGATGGCCATAGCAGCCGATATTCAGCAGCAGGTTTTCGACCTGCTTTCCCGTTCATCAAGCGTCTCCTTTGTCACCGCCGATCAGGAGAGCACGGGCAGGATTGCCCTGTCACCAGGTCAGCGGGTGACAGCCGAGGTTATAGGGATGCTGCCGAACAACCGCACCCAGGTGCGGGTAGGCAACGATCGCTTCAATCTGGATTTGCCGATGGCGGTCCGTATGGGGCAATCGCTGGAGATGACTTTTGTCTCCGAAGACCCCCGTTCGACCTTTGCCATTGCCCGTCAGGGAGGCGTCTCTCCACCAGTCAGCCTCTCCGATGCATCCCGCCTGTTGAGCATGCTGATTTCCAGCGAACAGATTCTCGATCCCAAATTACGCTCGTCCCTGCAGAACATCGGGGATATGTTACGGCGTTCATCCGGCGAGGCCGGAGTACTGGCCAATCTGCTGGATGAGGCTCTGACGTATGGCTCCTTGCGGGAAGGCGTCAAGGCCGCTCCCAGGACCCCCGACGATTCGATGCGGGAATCCGGAGAAAGGCAGGCGCCGGCGCAGCAGGGTACGCGCCAGCTGACCCCGGATCAAACCCGGCTCGCGGCTTTCGAGGCCAACGCTTCCCAGATACTCAGGAGCATAGCCCAAAACTCGCGCTTCGTTCTGATCGAAGCGGCCAATCCGCTGCAGACTCCTCTGCCGCTCATGCCGGGTGAAGAAGTCAACGCGGTGGTTGTCGGCACACTGCCCGGGGGGCGGACTTTTGTGCAGGTTGCCGGCACTGCCATGGAACTGGTCCTGCCACGGGCCGTTGTAGCCGGCGAGCTGCTGCGACTGACCTTTATCTCTTCACAGCCCAAGCCGACTTTTGCCATCTCCCGCGCCCAGCCTGATACCTCGCCCGGTACCCTGAGCGAAGCGGGGCGTTGGCTGAGTGTTCTGGAACACATCGAAGGGGGAGTATCCAAGCAACAGATGTACGTATTGGAGCGACTCAATACCGTGTTGAAAAGCCTTCCTCCCGATTCGCCGGCATTCACCGCGATCATGGATGAGGCCATTACCTATCAGACCGTGATGCGGGCCCAGACCAGTGCCGAACAGTCAGCCCTGGCGGCGGCGATGACGGTGGCCGGGCAGGTAACACCCACGTCCGGCAACGGAATTGTCCTGAGTGATGATATGGCCAAGTTGCTCCAGGCGGTGATCAAGGGCAATCGTTTGGCGTTGCTGGAGTCGCTCAGCCAACAGTCAATGCCTGCCGGATTAATACCCGGGCAGCAGCTGAAGGGTGAGGTGCTGGCGGCTCTGGGTGGTGGACGGTTTATGGTGCAGGTGGCCGGTCAAGTTCTTGAGTTTGCGATGCCGAAAAATATCCGGCGTGGCGATGTGATCAATCTGTTTTTTATCACGGAAGAACCCCAGATCACTTTCCTGATGACCCGCTTCGGCAAGTCGGGAGATGCGCGTGTCAGTGAGACCGGCCGCTGGTTGAGCGGTTTTCTGGGCGAGACGGCGCAAAAGCTGCCGCCTCAAGCTGCCATGGGCCTGCTGCGGACGCTGCTCTCCTCTCCACCGACCGATGCATCGCAGGTCGGCAGAATGCTCCAACAGGGGTTGCGCGAAAGCGGGCTCTTCTATGAATCTCACCTGGCGCGCTGGTTCGGTGGTGAGTATCGACTGGATGACATTTTGAAAGAGCCGCAGGGGCGTTTGTCGCCACGCTTGTCGCTTGCGGGTGAACATCCTCTGGATGTTTCCGCGGATGCTCTTGCCAGGGCCAGCCTGAAGACAGGCTCAGCGGAAGTAATGGAGGCTGTCTTCAGGAAGGCCGGCAGCAGCATGTCACACGAAGGAATTGCCGATCAGCGCGCGCTGCCGGCGGTTAATGAACAACTTTCCACACTGCAGAGCGGACAGCATGTATTCCGGGGTGACCTGTTTCCCGGTCAGCCGATGGAGTGGAGCGTTGCCGAACGTGATACGCATCGCAACCGCACCGGTGCACGAGAGCGCACCTGGGAAACCAGTGTCGATATCAATCTGCCGCGCCTGGGGCCGGTCTCTGTCCGGCTGGTTCTTGACGGTACCCGCGTCAGCCTGGATGTACAAGCGGAGAACAGCAGCGCGGTCTCGCTGCTGGATGCCGGCAGGTTGCGTCTGACTGAGCAGTTGGAGGCCTCCGGGCTGGTTCCGTCAGACATGAATATACGCCATGTCGTCACGTGATGATGAAGGGCGTCGGGCCGCGGCGCTTTCCTATAAGCAGGGCTATTACGCGCCGGTAGTCGTTGCCAGCGGCAAGGGGGTTGTTGCCGAGGCGATCATTGCCTGTGCCCGCGAAGCCGGGGTTTATGTTCACGAGTCGCCCGAACTGGTCAAGCTTCTGATGCAGGTGGATTGCGACCAGTACATACCACCCGAGTTGTACCGGGCGGTGGCGGAAGTCCTGGTGTGGTTGTATGCGATGGAAAATGAAGATATTTGACTTATAAATATGGGAGGGACAATGCAGATCAAGTTTGGTACGGACGGCTGGCGCGGTGTTATTGCCCGCGATTTCACCTTTGACAATCTTTCCATTGTGGCACAGGCCACGATGGATTATCTGAACCGGGAAGGGCTGGGTGGCAAGGGTCTGGTAATCGGTTATGATCGCAGGTTCATGTCGCGGGATTTTGCCCGCAGAGTGGCCGAGATTGCCGCCGGCAACGGTATCCGTGTGCGTCTGGCGGAAGAGTACGCCCCGACGCCGGCCATTTCCTGGGCGGTCTGGGAATCGAAAGCCGGAGCAGGCATCATGATCACCGCCAGCCACAATCCGCCGGAGTATAACGGATTCAAGGTGAAAGAAGGTTTTGGCGGTTCCGCGCTCCCTTCTACTACCAGGATTCTCGAAGAAATCGTTGCCTTCAACATTGATAATGGCCGCAGGGTTGTTGCAGTCCCTTATGATGTGGCCGTTGACAAGGGGCAGATCGAACTGTTCGATCCACGCGAAGGATATTTCCATCAGATCGCCCGCTATGTCGATCTGGATCTGATCAAAAAGTCAAAAATCGCAGTTGCGGTGGATCCGATGTATGGCGCGGGCAGTGGCTTCATTCCGCAGTTGCTGCCCGATGTTTATGAAATCCACGGTTCCGAAAATCCAGCCTTCGGCGGTCAGGCTCCCGAGCCGATTGCGCAGCATCTTCATGAACTGTCCGAATTGCTCAAGAGCGGGAAGTACCGGGTGGGGCTGGCACTTGATGGTGATGCCGACCGTATCGGCGCGGTAGACGAAAACGGAGACTTCTTTTCATCCCATTGTATCTTCACCGTTATTTTGAGGCACCTGATCGAATATAAGAAACTGACCGGAGCAGTGGTGAAAACCGTTTCCACGACCCGCATGGTGGATCTTTTGGCCGGGAAGTTCGGCCTGGAGTTGTTTGAAACTCCGATTGGTTTCAAACATATCTGCGAACTGATGCTGGAGCGGGATATACTGATGGGGGGTGAGGAGTCCGGCGGTCTGGGAGTCAAGGGACACATACCGGAGCGGGATGGAATCCTGCTTGGCCTGCTGCTGCTGGAGGCGATGGCGGTCAGCGGCAAGGGGCTGAAACAGCTGCTTAATGAAACAATGGACGAAATCGGACATTTTCATTATAGTCGCATCGACCGCCGTATCGAAAATGCCGCCAAGGAACAGCTGATTACAAAACTGCGTTCCCAACCACCGTTGGAAATCGATGGCCGCCGTGTTGCTGACTCCAATTTCAGTGACGGATTCAAGTTCATATTTGATAACGGCGACTGGCTGCTGATCCGTCCGTCCGGCACTGAGCCGGTTTTACGTCTGTACAGCGAGGCGGCAACTCCGGATCAGGTTGGCCGCTTTTTGCGGGCAGCGATATCAATTGCCGGAGTGTAGTTAACGGCACCGAATCGAATCCGTGATGGTTTTTATACGTTTATTTAGGCAACAGCTGTAAATCGGGGATTGCGCCGGCGTAAAATTTGTTTATAATCTATCCGTTGTGCTCTCATGGCCGTTTACATGCTCTGAACATTCATAGCCGTTCGTAAAATCAAACTATCCCAGGAGGAACACTGTATGGCAAACATTCTGATCGTTGATGATTCATCCACCATGCGCAAAATTATATCCAGGTCACTGCGTCAGGCTGGTTTGCCTGTTGACGAGATTTATGAAGCAGGTGACGGCATCGAAGGTCTGGGTGTAATCGCTTCCGGCAAATCAATACAGCTGATTTTGTCAGACATTAACATGCCCAACATGGATGGCCTCGAATTTGTCAAGGCTGTGCGTGGAAACGGTAACTCCACGCCGATTGTTATGATTACCACCGAAGGTGGTGAAGAGATCATCAAGGAGGCCATGTCCAGCGGAGCCAGCGACAGTATCAAAAAACCGTTTACACCTGATCAGCTTCAGGAAAAACTGGGAGGATTGATATGAGCATGAGCTGGGACATCTCAGAATCAACTTCGTTGACCGAAGAACAACTGGCCAGCTATGTAATATCTGCTACCCAGGATGTGTTTTCGACCATGATTATGATGGACGTAGTTGATGAATTCCCGATGAAGGAGCCGGTCAGCCGTTTCAAATGCAGCATTACCGGCATGGTCGGCTTTGCCGGCACCTACTCGGGAGTGATTTCGATCCATTGTCCGGTTGAACTTGCTCTGAAGATAACTTCAAACATGCTCGGCATTGAATGTGACGAAGTTAATGATGACTTGAACGATGCCATTGGAGAAATTGCAAACATGCTGGGCGGCAGTGTTAAACAGGTTCTTTCCAAAGGGGGGCTTGACGTCAAGCTTTCGATTCCGACCGTTATATCCGGAGAGGATTATACCGTAAACTCGCTTTCAGACAGTGATTGTGTTGTCATTCCATTCGTCGTTGAAGATTACAAACTGCTGGTCGGGCTGACTTTGAAAAAGGAAGATTAGTTCCAGCACCCGCTGGAGTTTTTTGCTGACGAGCGCTCGCCATATTGAATCCGCACCGGAAGACGAATTGAATGGATGGTTATAAAACTCTATACGGGATACTGGAAACTGCGCTGAAACAGGCCGGAGAAGAAAGCGGCATGCTTCTCGGCCAGGAGCTTTCGATCGCCCTTTCAGATTCTATTGCCACCAGCAAGGCTTCCTACTTCGGAACCCTGGATGATGGCTGTTTTGTTCTGGGTGTAGATTCCAGCGAGTCATATGTCGGTCAGTTCTATCTTGTATTCTCGCTGCGTGACGCCATAGTCATGAGCAGTATTCTGCTCGGAATACCACCCGCCCGCATCCAGGAGAAAAAACGGCTCTCGATCATCGAGAACGATGATATCGATGCCTTCTCCGAAATAGCCAATATGATCAACGGCGCCTTCAATACCGTTTTCCAGGGCTCTCTTCCAAACAAGATTCGCCTCAAGCTGTTATCCCCAAAAAAATATATTCCGGAAATTGACCAGTTGAGCGAAGAAGAACCGCTTCCGGATGGTGAATATCTGATGTTCCGTTCCAAGCTGGATCTACCGGGACAGGAAATGAACCATCTGGATGTTATGATTCCGGTCGCATTGGGCAATATTTACGATCCTCCCCAGGAAATACCGGAGCCAGAAGTCGACACCGGGCTTGCCGGGGGTGCCGATGCCGATGGGCAGGCTGCTGAGTCTGCTGACGGCGATTCAGGTGCGTCAAAGTCGTCGGGCGCCGCAGCGCCGGCGGGCGAAGCTGTTGGTGGTGGCATAGACAGCATCGTTATTCTGGAGGACAACACCGAAGAGAGACAGCAGATTGCCACCCTGGTTGAGTTTACCAGGTTTCAGATTGTTGAAGGTACCCTCAACGCCGATATCAAGGAATTGTTTGCCGGTCGTAACGTGCGATTGGTTATTATCGGTTCACGGGATGCCGATGACCGCGAGTTGGCCGTGTGTATAAAAGTCAACGCCATATGCCAGGATTCCCCCCCCACGATAATCATGAGCGCCGAATGCTGGACCCGTACCGCAGTCTTGAAAGCGCTGAAATACGGGGCCAGGGATATCATCATAAAGCCTTGCAGCGGTGACGACGTAATTGCCAAAATAAGACGTTACTGCCAATTACCTGCAAACTGACGGAAGATGCATCAATTGATAACTAAAAATCATCACTTGCGATTTTCTGCCAATTATGTTCCTTTTATGTATCTGTGCCGTCAAACCGGGGCCTGGGCGGACTGATGAAAGCATCGTTAATTTCACATACCGGGTCTCTCCGATCTCCGCTGTCGCTGTTTTCAGTAATTCTCTCGATCCTGTATCTGCTTGTATTTCCTGCAAGTGAAGCACAGGCATCCATTTCCAATCGACTCTACCGGGTTGATATCCGTTCCCATAAAGATTATACCCGCATCATCGTCAGGTTGGCCGAACCGCCGGTCTATAATTTGACGACTATCCCCGGTAGCCGCATGCGGCTCGTCATTCAGGATACCGGCGGCACACTATTCAAGAAATTCAGGCGTTATTCCGACCGGAATATCGGTGGGCTTACTTTTTTAAGGCGTGGAGATAATCTCCTGATAACATTCCAGGTCGCTCCGTTGGCCGGATACCGTGACCTTTCTCGACCGGATGTCAGTGCAATAACTCTCGATGTCGGAGCGCCATTCAAGACGAAAATTTCCGGCCCTGCTTTTCAGGGAAGAGAGAAGATCTGGAGCGGCGTTGAGAAGCTGGTGAGAGACTTTGATCCGCCGCTCAAATCGGAAATCCCCTTTTCTCCCACCGACCGGCAGATTCTCAAAAACTTTCTTGATGAAAATGACCAGAAGCTTTTCATGTCGGCTGAGGCTGCCCTTTACCGCGGACTGCTGTCAGAGGCGGAGGAAATCTTTACCCAGTTTGCGTCTCGTCAGATTCCGGTTCGTCCATTGGCCATGTATCGTCTGGCGGAAACCTGGTATAAACTGCAGAAGTATCCTCAGGCTCTGAGTGCATTTCGTGAAGCGGAAAAATTATGGCCCGCATACCTTGGCTTCAATCCGGGGGTTACGTTTTACTATGGAGACAGTATCGCTCGAAGTGGCGACCTGGCCCAGGCCCGGCTCTTGTTGGCCAGTCTTGTCGGCCGATTGGCGGACAAAAAATATGCTCCCGCTCTGTTGGTGCGACTCGGTGACATTTTGTCTCGTCAGGGGCATGACATGGAAGCTTTGGCCATATATATGAATGTTGCCGAAAACTTCAAGGACAACAAGGCTAACGGCATGGCTTTGATGCGCCGTGCCGATCTTCAGTTTCTGCAGGCGACACCCTGGAATTACAGACCGTTAAGCGCCGCTTATTTGAATGCCTCCCGTCAGAGTGGTGATTTGGACATGCGCGAGGAATCTTTGTTCAAGCATGTATTGCTGGAATCAATCCATGGTGATGCCGGTGAAGCTCTGCAGCTTGTGACGTCGTTCCAGAAGAAGTTTCCGCGTGGAGTCTATGTTGCTGTTATCAGAACCATCAGGGAGGTGCTGGTTGCGGATGTTTATCGAAACACGGACTGGAGAAAGGATCCGTCTTCACTTGTCCGTTTTGTTGAAGAACAGCACGATTACCTGTCAGATTGCATCGGACAACCGGGATTTCTCAAGTCAATAACAGCTGCATTCAGCGAGTCAGGAAGGCCCATCGAGCTGATCAAGCTGCTTGACTCACTGGTAGAACGGCAATGGGCGTCTCCCATTGCTCCTGATGTATATCTTGAAATAGTTGAAAACTCTGAGCTGATCGGTGATATGGTTACGGCGGAACGTGCGATAAAAGCATTTTTGCGCAAGTTTCCGGCCGACCCGCGCTCGCGCGAGATGACGGAGCGTCTGGGTGAGATCTACTTTACCGCGGATAAGCACCAGCAGGTAAAGGATACCTTGTTGTGGCTACTCAATAAGGGTGAAAAGGCGCGGTTGCCGGAAAGCTATTACCGTCTGGGCAGGTCGCTCTGGTCTCTGCAGCTGTATCCCCAGGCGTCCAGAGCAATGGACATTTATCTTGCTGCCACTCCCGCCCGCGACGCAAGATTGTTGCCGGACGCTTATTACGTGGCGGTTTCATCCAGGGAAAATATCGGAGATCGTAAAGGTGCATTGAAACTGCTTGATGCAGCTCTGAAGCTGGCGGATAACAGGCGCCGCGAAGAATTCATCTA
>JAURXC010000266.1 GCA_030654645.1 Deltaproteobacteria bacterium
ACCTTCTTGAGAGCCTCGTTGGCCGCAGCAATGATCAGGTCTTGAAGCATTTCCACATCGTTGGGGTCAACCGCCTCTTTTTTTATTTCCAGTGAAATTATTTCGTTCTTGCCGTTAACCTTGATGCTTACCGCACCACCACCGGAAGTTGCCTCGGCGGTTTTCTGACTGGCCTCTTCCTGCAGCTTGGCCATCTTCTGCTGAATCATCTGAGCCTGCTTCATGATACTAGCTAATCCCTTTGACATCTACTTCCCCTTTCAATTTCGCAACAGATTTTGTTTTATTTTACCACCAGCTAAACCGCTCTAATATCAGTGATGCTGCTGCCGAAAACCCGTTGCGCCTCCTTGATCACCGGATGGGTTTCGACCTCCTGCCTCAACTCTTTCATGCGTTGTTCGTCGTCACTCTTTTTTTTTTCGGCCAGAGACATGGGCGCATCCGTTGAATTGGACACGATCGATTTTATCCGGATCACGGTCTCGATTCCGCTGGATTCGAGGGCCAGGGCCTGTACGCCGGCAATGAACTCGGCATCCTGGGCGGCCGTCAGATAATAGCTGTCGGTCGGAAAACCGATCTCGAGCAGCCCCTTTTCCTGTTTGAGCGGACTGCCATGCTCCAGAACCGACCCGATGGCCGGCTGCTTCTCAATTACCAATGCGACAAAACGTCCCCAGTTGGAGTGGACGTCGCCGCTGGCCGGTACGGATGAAACGGCTGCAGCAGTTGCAGCTGCCGGCTGTGGTTGCGGCCGATTCTGGGGTACACTCCGCGGCTGCTCGGAATGGACGGAAACGGTTGGGGCTGCGGCGGTTCTGGCAGCCTCCCATGGCAGCGAAGGCGTATGCACCGCTCCGGCCTCCAGCAGCCTGATTTTCTCGATCAGCTCCTGAATCGGGATCACCGGCGCCAGCAGTGCAGCTTTAAGCAGCGCCATTTCTATGATCAAGCGGGGAAAGCTGGCATAGGCCATTTCGGCGTCGGCCTTCAGCAGCAGTGTCAGTCGCCGCTGGATATCCTGGGGCGCAATGCTTCCGGCCTGGGTTTTTAATTCATCCAGTTCGGCCGAAGCCAGATCGAGAATCTCCTCCGGCTTCCTGACCGAACGGATCACCAGCAGATTTCTAAAATGCTCGATCAGCTCCTGGCAGAACTGGCGCATGTTGTAACCCACCAGATCGACCCGCTTGATCCCCTCCAGCACCGACTGGGTGTCGCCGTTAAAGACCCCGGCCGAGATTTCGGCCAGCAGGCGGCGATCCACGGTGCCAAGCAGCGTCCCCACATCCTCGTCGCTGACGCTGTTGCCGCAAAAAGCCAGCACTTGGTCCAGTGCGGTCAGGGAGTCGCGCATGCTGCCATCGCCTTTGCGGGCAATC
Source organism: Deltaproteobacteria bacterium (assembly GCA_030654645.1). Lineage (GTDB taxonomy): Bacteria > Desulfobacterota > Desulfuromonadia > Geobacterales > Pseudopelobacteraceae > JACRCG01. Next base: position 1,386 of record JAURXC010000266.1, read on the forward strand.
AGCGCCAGGGACGAGTCACTGATGATGACCGATTCCTTATCGGCAATTTCACGCAGTCGGCTGATTATCTTGGGCAGTGTCACCCGCTTGAAATCAAAACGCTGGCAGCGCGACAGGATCGTGACCGGCAGCTTGTGCGGCTCGGTGGTGGCAAAGATGAATTTGACGTGTTCGGGCGGTTCCTCCAGCGTTTTCAAAAGTGCATTGAAGGCGTTGGTGGAGAGCATGTGAACTTCGTCGATGATGATGATGCGGTAGCGGCTGTGGGAAGGGAGGTACTTGATGTTGTCGCGCAGGTCGCGCACGTCGTCTACGCCGTTATTGGAAGCGCCGTCGATCTCGAAAACATCGGTGGACGTGCCTTTGGTGATCTCGATGCACAGCGGGCAGACATTGCAGGGCTCGTGTGTGACCCCCCGTTCGCAGTTGAGGGTTTTGGCCATGATGCGGGCGGTACTGGTCTTGCCGACTCCACGCGCACCGGTAAAGAGGAAGGCGTGGGCCACCCGGCCGGAATCAATGGCGTTCTGCAGCGTGCGACTGACGTGTTCCTGGCCGGCCAGTTCGGAAAATGTTTGGGGGCGGTATTTCCTTGCCAGGACTTCGTAATGCGTTCCGGTTGACAAGAGACTGGACCTCGCAGGTAATCTGACGCCCCGCACATGTGACGTAGGAGGCGTACAGTCAGGGGATTAGGGGAGGTAATGAAGTTACAGGCGCATATGATAGCCGGGCTGACCCGCGGCACACAGCGGGAGCCGCTGCCGTTGCTTCCTTCCGGACCTGGCGGAGTTCACGGCGCGCCGTTGCGCGGGGCCCGGCTATCATATCCGCCTGCAAGCTCGCAGCCTTACAAACATGGCGGCAAAGCCATTTTCTGAATAAAAATGGCGGAGAGAGAGGGATTCGAACCCTCGGTACGCTATTAACGTACACACGCTTTCCAGGCGTGCTCCTTCAACCGCTCGGACATCTCTCCGCAAGAGCGAACAGTACATATAATCCATGTTCATCAATTTGTCCAGCTTTTCTAAATGATGCCTTGAAAAGTGGTCGTCAAAACGGTATCGTCTGCCCGGGAGTGCAGAGTCATGAAAATTGCCATCATCACCGCCATGCCGGAAGAGTTCAACGCCGCGGCCGCCTGCCTGGGAGCCGGAAGTAACTTGAGGCTGGGACGGCTCAGGGCGCGCAGGTCCAGCTGCGCCGGGCATGATATCCTGCTGGTCGAATCCGGCATGGGCTTTGACAATGCGGCCCGGGCGGCCGGGACGATCATTGGAGAGGCCGCGCCAGAGTTGTTGATCTCGGCCGGTTTTTGCGGCGGGGTTGCTCCGGAACTGCGGGTTGGCGACGTGGTGGTCGCCAGAAGGATGGTGATCGTTTCGGAAACCGGCATTGAGGAATTGCCGGTGGAAACCCCGGCGGCCGGCCTTAACCTGGTAACACGTCAGACCGCCGCTGGAGCAAGGGTCTTTGGCGGAACCTTTGCCGGTACGGCGGTGATAACATCAAAAACCAGGCTGGCCGCATTGTTGGCCAACGATTATGCCTGTCCGGTGGCGGAGATGGAAAGCGCCGCCATCGCGCTGATCGCATCCGAAAACAGGATTCCGCTGATTGCGATCCGCTCGGTCAGCGACCCGGCCCATGAGGAGCTGGGCTTTTCGCTGGATGAATTCTGCGACAGCAGCCTGCGTATCCGCCCCGCCCGGGTGCTGCTGACGATCCTGCGCAAACCCCGCATCATCCCGCAACTGATCCGCCTGGCCGGCAACAGCCGTGTTGCCGCAAGGAGCCTGACAGCGGCACTGGAACAGCTATTGCCCCTTCTGTAAAACAGTTCCCGCCGCAGACCAGGGATAATCCCGTAGATGCCCCCCCAGTTCGTCCTTGCTGTAGCGGTTGGTGCGCCTGACCGCCAGGACAACGACCATCAGGACCGGCAGCGTGAACATCAAGGTTGCGCATAACGCCATGAAATTCTCGCCGATCACCAGCATCATCGCAATATTGAAGATCAGCACCGACAGGTAGAGCACCGGCCCCAGCAGAGAACGGAAGGGGAGATTGACTGCCCCACGGGGAGCATCATCCAGGCGGCGGGCGTCGATCAGCTGGAATGCGGCCAGCAGGCAGAAGCTTGTCAGCAGCCAGCCGCCATAGTTGGAGAGCGGCACGCCGAAGTGCAGTCCCTGTTCGCGGTAACCGTAAATCTGCCCCAGGAACCAGCGATTACCCTGCAGCGCCACCGGGTCGATCACGATATCCAGGAAGGTTTGCAGGAACGAGCCCAGCAGCAGCGCCGCAAACGAGCGCCGGATCGAGCGGGTCTCCAGCGTAACCAGGTTCCAGCGCCAGGCCTTGAGCGGCGAAATGATAAACAGCGCGGTGGCATAGCTGCAGTAGGAAAGGAAGACGTAGGAGAGCGAATCGAAGAACGGCACCCCGGCAATCCACAACTCGCGGTTGCTGGTGGTATCGATATAGTAGTACCAGCCATAGGGGAAACCGGTGTTGATCGAGAGCCACTCCGAGGCAAAGGCGATCAGATAGCCGGCCAGCGTAAAAAGCGCGGTCCGACGCCAGCCGACGTGGGGCACGCAAGCCAGCAGAAAGGCCCCGAAAAAAGCGAACACATAGGGGCGCATCGTAACGGTGCCAATGGCGATATCCATGAAATCCTGCATTTGATCGAACCCCAGGGCGCCGGGACTGGTTGACCCTGGCGCCGATTGAATATACCCCGGCCGGAAAGCCGGAGAGGCTCGACACTATAGCCAAATCTCCCGGATAGCGCAAGGCCGCACCCGAATCGGATGCGGCCTTTGATTATAATATCTGGTGGGATCTGGCTATAAAATCAGTTTGGATATCGTATAGGCCACCACCGTCGAAACGCCGACTCCAATCAGGCCCGGAATCATGAAACTGTGGTTGAGCAGGTACTTGCCGATGCGGGTGGTACCGGTGCGGTCCATGTTGATCGCAGCCAGGTCGCTGGGATAGAAGGCAAAGAAGAAGTAGGCGTAGCTGGCCGGCAGCAGACCCAAGAGCAGCGGAACCGGCAAACCCAGCGCCAACCCCAGCGGCAGCGTGATGGCCAGCGTAGCAGCCTGGCTCTTGACGAAGGCCGAGATGCAGAAGGTGGCGATTGCAAAGGTCCAGGGTGCGATCTTGACCATGATGCCGATGTTATCCACCAGGAATTTCTTGTTGGCCGAGATGAAGGTGTCACTCATCCAGGCGATGCCGAAGATCGAGACCACCGCGATCATCCCGGCAATGAATACGCTGGAATGGGCGATATCCTTGGCCTTGACGTTGGAGGAGAACATGATGAAGGCCCCGAAGGCCAGCATTACAAACTGGACCACAGTGGTCATCGCCACCGGTTTATTTCCGGCAGCCAGCGGCAACAGTTCGGGCACGCTGGCCAGCAGGATAATCGAACCGACTCCCGCGAAAAAAAGCACTACCGAAATTTTGGCGCTGGTGGAAATCTTTTTGTCCAGTGTCGTCACATCCGCATCCAGCGCCTTCTTGAAATCCGGGTCCTGCAGGCGGGCCTGGAATTCCTGGTCCTTGTCCAGATCCTTGCCGCGATTGAAACTCCAGGCGGCGGCAGCCAGCACACCGATAATCCCGGCCGGCATCGTGACCGAAATGATATCGATCAATGTCACCGGATAACCGGCCTTGGCGGCAAAGCCGAGGAAGAAGGTCACCGCCGCCGCCACCGGACTGGCGGTGATGCCCATCTGCGAGGCAACACTGGAGATCGCCATCGGGCGTTCCGGGCGGATGCCGGTCTTGAGTGCCACGTCGGAAATAACCGGCAGCAGCGCATAGACGGCATGGCCGGTGCCGACACAGACCGTCAGGAAGAAGGTCGAAAGCGGCGCCAGGATTGTCACGTATTTTGGATGCGCGCGCAGCATCTTTTCTGTCAGCTGCACCAGATAGTCCAGGCCACCGGCCACCTGCAGCGTGGCCGAAGCGGTCACAACAGCCAGGATGATCAGCATTACCGCGATCGGCGGTTCGGAGGGGGGACTGCGGAAGCCCAGCACCAGCAATGATACGCCCAGACCACCGATCAGGCCGAGCGCGACGCCGCCCCTGCGGATTCCGATCAGGACTGCTCCCAGTACCAGTACGAATTGAACCCAGAACATTAACATAACGACCTCCACGGTGAGGGTTGGGATTGGCGGGACCGTAAAGTCTCCGCTCTGCTTCTGTCATGGTATAGAGCAGGGAGAGTGCCAAAAAAGCTTGATCAAGTAATCCGCCGATATCACTGGATAAAATCCGTTAAATCGTCTATTCGCAAAGGAAACCGCCATAACCGTGGGTTATGGATATCGGTGGATACCGGAAATAAATGCTATGATTCCGGAAGGATAGTTCGTGATATAACCTCCGGTTATCGTTATAACCTCCGGTTATGGGGGTTGCCCGGAGCTTTGCCGGCAACGGCAAAAGATCGGTTTCTGTTGACCGCCAGCCGAAAGCGATTCAATATCGCCCGATAATCCCATGCCAATGAAACGGAGGCCGACCATGCCATCAGCCGCTTGCAAACCCGCCAACCCGGAAGTTTTCGACTGTCATTTCCATATCATCGACCGGCGCTTCCCGCTGCTGCCCAACAACGGCTACTTGCCGGACGATTACCACTGTGACGACTACCGCGAGCGGATGCGGGGCTATAACCTGATGGGAGGGGCGGTTGTTTCCGGTTCTTTCCAGGCCTTTGACCAGAGCTATCTGCTGGATGCGCTGCATACGCTGGGACCGGCTTTCGTGGGAGTCACACAGCTGCCGTTCAGCGTCAGCGACCGGGAACTGCTGGATCTGGACTGGGCCGGCGTTCGCGCTCTGCGCTTCAATCTCAAGCGCGGCGGATCAGAGGAGGTTGCCCATCTGGACGCAATGGCGAGACGGGTGCATGAGGTGGTCGGCTGGCATGTGGAGTTGTATGTCGATTCGGCGGAACTGGAAGGACTTTATGAAACGCTGGCCGCACTTCCGGCAGTAAGCATCGACCACTTGGGGCTTTCAAAAGCAGGATTCAGCACCTTGCTCAGGCTGGCCGAAAAAGGGGTGCGCGTCAAGGCCACCGGTTTTGGACGGGTGGATTTTGATGTCAAGACGGCGCTGCGGGAGATTTATGCCGCCAATCCCGAGGCGCTGATGTTCGGCAGCGACCTCCCCTCGACCCGCGCTCCGCGCCCCTATTGCGACGAGGATTACGAGCTGGTGATCGAGGCGTTGGGGGACGCGGCCGCCAGAAAGGTGCTCAGTGGCAATGCGCTCGCTTTTTACA
>JAURXC010000267.1 GCA_030654645.1 Deltaproteobacteria bacterium
CCTTACGCGAGTCACTACCTGAGTACGCACGCTCTCTTTACGAGGCAATGTTTGCTCCTGATGCGCCTCATTCAACCACTCACGTGCTAATTCGTGACTTTGCTCGAAATACTATCGAACTTGCCAGGCGCTTAACTCCAGGAATTTTAAAAGAGGAGCAGATTCAGCATATTTCTCCTCCATTCACTAAAGGTGGGCTTAGGGACTGGAGAGAGTTAGAGCCAGATAAGACTGAAGACCACCCTGATGGCCCCTTTGGCATGGACTTCCGCAATTACACCATTGGAAGATTGGTGCCCGGTCGTAATAACTACGATGACAAGCACCCTGAATATCAAAGAGTACTAAGTCAAATGCGCTGGCGTCTGAATCAGCTTGGATATTCATTTCAGCGATTTGGTGAGATAGACAACCAAATCGCAAGAAGTGCATCTTATGAACGTTCTGAAGAAAATGTTTCCCGCATTGACTGTTATGGCAAAAAATACTCTTGGATCGCATTCTTTGAGCAGTATGGATTGCGTGATGATGGTGGTTTACTTGATGATGACAGGTATGGTGTAGATTGGCGCGACCCGAGACCAAGTGACGTTGATATCGACCCCAGTTTTCCAAGTGGGCCAGATGCAATAGAAGTAATTTCCGAAGATTTACTCGGAGACAAGAGTCTACCATTAGATACTTGGATTCTTCAAGGGCCTGGGCCTGATATCGGCCCATATCTAGTGTTGGATAATATAGACGGGGATCCCGGTCCTTGGGTTCTTTTGGATGGCTTCATAAGTCAAGAAGACAAATTTGCGAACCGTGAGTTCTTTGCTTTCCCACGCAGTCTTCTGGTGCGCCAGGAGGACTCTGCCGCGTTCCTGCCACGTCTTGCTAGGCAAAAACTTGGAGGTCGATGGCTTCCTGAAATCCCAGGAGACCATTATATTTTCGGCGGTGAAATACCATGGAGTCCACTATTCCCAACAAATGGATGGACTAGGATTAGCTTCGCTGATAGGTGGGATGACTCAATTAGCAGTGAGAATGATAATTTTGATGTAATAATCCCTGTAAGATCACACCAATGGGAAAGTTACCACAGTGGAGCAAATGAATCTTATTGGGCTAATGTTCCCGCGCGCGAGATCGCGGAGTCGCTAGGATTGTGGCTTCGGCTCCCTTCGTGGGACTTCTACGACCCAAAAGGACAACGGGTTACCAGACTTTTGTCCTTAGGATCATCATTCAACAAATCACAGAAGCTCCTTTACCTGCGGCGTGACGCACTAGACCACTTCCTTGGCGAACAGGGGCTATCGCTTGTATGGGGCGTGTGGGGTGAACGACGAGTAGCAAAGCATGAGGATGTAATGGCAAGAAAAGACACAAATAGCGATTATGCGGACTTTCAGAGCATTTTCTTGTACGAAAACGGGAACTGTCGTTTGATTGAAACTGCTTCTTGCCGGGCGTAGCGGGCAGCGGTCAGTCGATGGCTAGATGGTCACGTCTCCAAATCTCAAAAGGATGGAACAAAGGATTTCCCAACTCACGGCTGGACCGGCCCGAAAACTGGCCGGTCAGCCTAGTGTTATCCAACTGCCCAGGACGAATGAATGAGTAGCACAAAGAAAAAGAAAATTTCTCTATTCCAACGTGGTGCTGCAGCAGCCGAGCGGTATACGGGCACATCAGATCTCTACATGTGTCCCATCTGCGGGAACGCGTTCAATATGTCAGACCTTTTGACAGCTAAACTCACGCTAGAACACATACCCCCATCTTCTGTCGGTGGCAAAGGTATCGCTCTTACCTGTGAAACATGTAACAAGACCGCAGGCTATACCATCGATGCAGCAGTGAGTGGACGTGCTGATGTGATTAATTTTACTAACGTTATTGCAAATAGTGAAAGCAGTCTAGGTGTTAAAGCCTGTCTTCAAATTGGAGAAGACAGTGTTAATGTTCAAGTATTATGCGAAGAAGATGGAACTGTAAATTTTTTAATACTCGGGGATTCTAATAATCCATGTACGGTGGAACGTACAAGTGCGTATATGGAAAGGTTGGCACGAGATCGTGAAGGGGATGGAGAGGTGTTACACGTCGTGTCACGGGCACGCTATCATGGGCGGATGGCACAGGTTGGCGATCTAAAAACGGCCTTCCTTGCTGCTTTTGCTGCTTTCGGCTACCGTTACGCTCTTGACCCACGGCTAGAATTGGTCCGCAGCCAGATCCTTCATCCGTGTGAGCATATAATCGACGGGTGGTCTGTCGCTTTGAATCTGCCTGAAGATCGCCAATATATGTTGATGATAACAGAGTCGGTAACAGGTGTAGTGGTAAAGCTCGATAAGGTGGGCGTCATCTTACCTTGGTTAGAAAGTCGTAGCGATTTTTATGGCGAGTTGGCTAGGACATATAGTCCGAACGAACGGCTGCAGTTAAACGGCAAGATTGTAACATGGCCAACTAGGCTTGAGATGGCTCTCGATTTTTATCAGTCGGCATATTCCGAGCAGAAAAAGGGAATGGATTTAATTTCTGAGCGCAAGTAAGGGATTATTCCCAACCGGAGATAGGACCGGTCAAGCCGATCAATTCCCACGACGTTATGACACTATAAAGGAAAGAAAATGAATCCAATCATCCCCATAATCTCTGTTGTTCTTGTGTTTACGCTCCTCCCAGCAATCTATGGGGCATACATCAAGTTATCCGCACGGCTCCTACGCTATCAAGGTATTTCCTGGAAGCAGGGTTTCGTATTTGGACTTATCATCGTCATCTGTAGCGCTCTGATACGAGCAGCATTGCTCGGTTTTCGACACTCATTGCTGCCACTTGCTCAAGGCATTTTAGTAGTTCTCCTTGCTAACTGGTTAATCGGCAGTTGGTATTTCAGTGGACGAGGTGCCAACACTGAAGGGGGGGCGCTTGGCTGGGGCAGAGCAGCGAAATTAACAGGAGTTGCCCTCGTGATGTTGGGCTTTACTGCAGCCATATTGATTACTGTCCCGAAAATGCTCGTTCAGAATACAATACCATAATCGGGTAGCCGGGGGTTTTTCTCCCCCAGCCCCCACACCACACGGCATGCGGGTGCGCACCGGGCGGTTCGATAGAATTACCCGGTACGAGAAAAGAACATGGGCAACCATGCCCGGTCTGGCTCAGCAAGAACTCCCCCCTTGTCCACTCTGAAGCTGAACCTTTAATAACACCCTTGCTTATTAATGGTAAGCGGAATATATTTTAATAGCAGCATACGTTATTAAGGATTGTTTCCATGAAAACTTCAGATCTGAGCCCCGACCGGCAAAAGCTGCTTGTTCCCCTGAAGGAGTATCCGGGTGCTTCCGCGCTCGTACCCCCTCCTCCCCCCCGCACACTCGAACTGAAGGAAATTTTCGGCGATGTAATAAGGGCGCACGAGGCGCTGGGAGCAGTGCAGGCCGCCACATCCAGCCTTCCCAACCCGAACCTTGTCACGAGGACGCTCGACCGTCGGGAAGCCGTCCGGAGCAGCCAGATCGAGGGAACGTCCTCGGATATCGATCAGGTTCTCGAATATGAGGCGACCGGCAGCGACGACGGACTTCCTCGTGACGTTGTGGTGACCCTCAACTACGTCAAGGCATTGCAATACGGCCTGCAACAGGTGGCCATCAGTGGGGCAGCCGCCATGGACCGCACACTTATTGAGATGCTCCACAGTCACCTTATGGAGGGGACCGACTACAAGGGCACGCCCGGCGAGTTTCGGCAAAGACAGAACTGGATCGGCGGCTATAGAAACATCTACGATGCGAAATTCGTCCCGCCACCTCATGAATATCTTGGGAATTGCATTGCAAACCTGGAGGAGTTGCTGCGCTACGCGCCTTCAGAGGAAGACCAAACGGAGATATCCATCGTCATCCGCATGGCGATCGTCCACGCGCAGTTCGAGACTATCCACCCCTTCATCGACGGCAATGGCCGCGTAGGCAGGCTCCTCTTACCGCTCATGCTGTTCGCCGAAGGCTATCCGCCGGTTTACCTGGCCGGGTTCCTCAAAGAAAACCAGCAGGAATATTATGACACTCTGGGCGCGGTGCAGTTGCGTGGAGAATGGGTGCCCTGGGTCCGGTTCCTCGCCGAGGGGGTGCAGGTGGCTGCACGGGAGACAATACAAACAGCGGAACGTCTGTCCACCCTTCTCGATCAGTGGAAGACGCTAATTCGCACCAGCAACGTCCGCAGGGATGCCCTGCCCCACCGACTCCCTGAATACCTCATAGCTCACCCGGTTGTCACGGTCCGCTCAATCCAGGAGGCGTTCAACACCTCATTCCCGACGGCAAATGCCGCTTTGAACATCATGCGAGAGAACGGGGTCGTCACGCCACAGACTGAACGCAAACGGGACCGGATCTTCATCGCTACGGACGTGATCAGCGTTCTGAATAGCCCCCACTGTTCCAGACCAGTAAACAAATTCGCAGCTCCGCCGACAATTTAATGCAGAGATACGGGAATATACAAGGGTCCAATCATCAGGTGGTACAGTCAAGCAGCGGATCTCAGAGAGCGTATAGCCCGCCTTGAAGCGCTACTGATGGGGAAATAGCAAATGGTAGTCAACAGGGATACTTGCGGTAGGAAAGGGCTCGCATTTCAACTCTTGATAACCGGGACTCCATTGGACCAAAACACATAGCAGTATAGTTTTATATACTGATGCCCAGTAATTTTAGACACCGTTGATTTTCGCTTTCAATAATGATCTCGGCACTGTGCAATCAAGAGGGTATCACCTTCGACGGCATACACCAAACGGTGGCAGCTGTCTATTCTGCGAGACCAGAAACCAGCCAGCTGATGCTTGAGCGGTTCCGGCTTACCGATGCCGGCAAAAGGTTCTCGCTGAATGTCCCGAATAAGCAGATTGATGCGTTTGAGAATCACCTTGTCGGTCACCTGCCAGTAGAGGTAGTCTTCCCATGCCGCGGTTGAGAATTTGATCATTCCGACAACTCTCTAATCTGCCCACCGCCCGCACGCAGCTCCTCGACTGATTCAAGCAACCGCTTGGCCCCTTGGGGATTCCGGAGCAGGTATGCTGTTTCTTCAAATGAGTGAAAATCATCAAGGGAAAGGATGACAACCGGTTTGCCGCGCTGGCTGGTCACTACCACGGGATTGTGGTCTTCGTTGACAGAGCGCATGACTTCTGCCAGGTGCTGTCTCGTATAAGTATAGGTCAGAGCATTCATAGATTTCGTCTCCTTAGTGAGTATGTACATAACGTAGTACATATCGATTCAATAATCAAGAAATTGACCGCATAAACTCAATATCCCCACGGAAGGATATGGCAGCCATGCCAACTAGCTTCGGTTTGACGAAGACCAGCCCCCTGCCCGGCAAGGGCCGGTTCTGGTGGTTAACGGAGAAGGCTCCCTGCCCGTTCCTCGCGCTGGCGGTACTGACAGTCATGACCTGTTCCGGTTGCACGGCTGAAAAGCATCCGCCGCCCCAGCCACCCCGGCCGGAACTGGTACAGGTTGCGGAATGGCTGGAGCAGCACTACCGGACTTCCCCATTGGGTAACGAATGGAAGATTTCATCGGTCACCGCCCAGGGAAAGCTAGTGCTGATCAATGTTGCCATCCCGGCTG
>JAURXC010000268.1 GCA_030654645.1 Deltaproteobacteria bacterium
TCAGCCGGATACATATTGCCGGCGGTTGAACCGTCACCGGAGTCAATTGCCACTGCCCGGCTATTCAATTATACAATTCTGGAAACAACCGCACTGAATTGGGAGCACCAGTATCTTGCTTCTCCGGTGGTGCAGAGTGGAATTCGGCTGGATTGGATTCAACGGTTGCTGCTTTTGTGCGAGTTGACTGACATTGGTGACCCGCTGTCTTTCGTCTCGGGCATGATGCGCGAGCATAACTATGCCCTGATCAAAGAGGGTGCCGTGCTTCAGTCGTGGGATGAAAACATCGAAGAACTCGGACGGCAGATCAGTTTCTTTAATGCACGTGTGTTACCATTGTTGAAGCGGCTGGAGGTGGTCTGATCAAGCAAATGTCCACACAGGAAACTGACAAAATAGATTATGAAAATGCGGAAGCCTGCTTTAACCGGGGTGTCATTTTCATGCAAAACCGTGAATATGCCGAAGCAGAAACCTGTTTCCGGCAAGCCCGCAGTTTTGCTCCAGAGTCGCTGGAAACCATGTTGAATCTTGGTTATGCACTTGATATGCAGGAACGCTCTGTAGAGGCCTTCTCTTGCTACGAAGCGGTGCTGGCAGTTGCGCCCGACAATGCCAAGGCCCGCTATAACAGGGCGATTCATCTGCTCCGTTCGGGGAATCTGGCTGCCGGTTTTGCCGATTATGAGGCCCGTTTTGCCGCAATGAAAAACGCCGACAGCCGTGTCTATGTCCAGCCGCGCTGGGATGGCTCCCCGCTGGCTGGACGCAGCATCCTGGTCTATTGCGAACAGGGGCTTGGCGATGCAATCCAGTTCTGCCGGTATATCCCTTTGCTGGCCGGAGCTGGGGGACGGGTAGTGCTGGAGGCGCAGCCGCCGCTGGTTTCACTGCTTTCGACTCTGCAGGGAGTCAATGAGGTAGTTGCCAAATCCGGGGTGCCTCCGGTCACGGATTATCATATTCCGCTGCTGAGCCTCCCACATATTTTTGGCACAACCCTGGATACCGTTCCGGCCCCGATCCCATACATTGTTCCGGATCCCTCCAAGGTAACGGCCTGGCGGCGGAGATTGGCAGGTGACAATCGTTTCAGGGTCGGTCTTGTCTGGCGCGGCAGTGCTAACAACCCCATGGATCGCGATCGTTCCTGTCCCCTGGCCGAACTGTCCCCCCTGCTGGCAGTTTCCGGCGTCAGCTTTTACAGCCTCCAGGTCGGTCCGGCTGCTGGTGAAATCACAGATTTACCCCAGGCCGCCGGTTTGATTGATCTGACGGAAGAGCTGGACGACTTTTCCGATACCGCGGCATTGATCTCCAATCTTGATCTGGTCATATCCGTTGACACCGCTGTTGCGCACATGGCCGGGGCGCTTGGCAAGCCGCTCTGGATTTTGCTGACACATACACCTGATTGGCGCTGGATGCCTGAACGGCGAGATTCGCCCTGGTATCCCGGTGTGCGCCTCTTCCGCCAGCCAAAATCGGGAGATTGGTCATCTGTTGTTCGGGAAACTGTCCTGGAACTAAGGCAGCTGTTACCATCACCGACATGCGTGCAGGATGACCAGGGAGACATGCTGGAAACGTCCTTTAAGAAAGCGCTGGCAGCGTTTGCAAATGAAGATGCGGACACCGCCATATCCGGGCTGCGCAACCTGCTCCTGCAGCTGCCGGATGACCCGGCTGTCTGGTTCCAGTTGGGGTTGGCCCATGATCTGGCCGGCCAGCTTGCGGAGGCGGAACAGGCATTTCGACGTGCCCTGGTGTATAATCCGGATAGTCCGGCCATCTGGTTTGCACTGGGTGAAATACGTATGAAACGGAAAGCCTATCCGGAGGCTGAGTTCTGTCTTCGCAAGGCGCACCTGCTGAAACCGGAATCGGTGGAAATATTGATGGGCCTGGCTCACTCACTGTCGGCTCAGTATAAAACTGTTGAGGCAATTGGTGTCTGCAGTAAGATTCTAGCCATCAGTCCGGGCTACTCCGATGTCATTTACAACATGGCTTCCCTTCAGCTCCGTAACGGGGATTACCTGCCCGGATTTGCCAATTTCGAGGCCCGTCTGGCCATTGAAAAATTTGACATCGATCCGCGCCATTATCCGCAGCCCAGATGGGACGGTTCACCGCTGAACGGCAGGAGCATTCTGATCTTCGGAGAGCAGGGGATCGGCGATGTGATCCAGTTTGCCCGTTATATCCCGTTGGTGGCGGAGCGGGGCGGCGAGGTGCTTTTTGAGGCCGATCCGCCGCTGATCCCGCTTTTTGAATCATTTCCGGGAGTGGCCCGGATCATCCCGAAATCAATAGTACCCCCGCTCACAGATGTTTACATCCAGTTGATGAGCCTGCCGTACATTTTTGGTACTACCATTGAGACCGTGCCGGATCGGGGTCCATACATCTATCCGGACGCGGCCAAGGTAATCAAATGGCGGCAGGCTCTGGGAGACCACCCCTTCTTCAGAATCGGCCTGGCTTGGCGTGGCAACCCCAAAAATCCGCGCGACAATGAGCGCTCCTGCGGGTTGGATGCGCTTGCGCCGCTTGGTGGGATCCCGAATGTGAAATTTTTCAGCCTGCAGGTCGGAGAAGCTGCCTTGGAAGCCGCATCAGCGCCGACGGGAATGGACCTGATTGATACTTCATCGCTGCAGACAGATTTCAGCGAAACTGCGGCGCTGGTGGCAAATCTCGACCTGGTAATCAGTGTCGACACTGCCGTTGCCCATCTAGCGGGGGCGATGTGGAGGCCGGTCTGGTTGCTTCTGACGAAGGGGACGGAGTGGCGCTGGCTGGATGGGCGTTGTGATACACCTTGGTATCCCACCATGCGGGTTTTTGAGCGTGAACAGGAGCATGGCTGGGAAGAGGTGATCGGCCAGATCCGTGATGCGCTGGAAAGGCTGCTGGCTGAAAGTTCCGGCTCCGGGCAGACCGATATCGAGGCCGTTTACCGGCTGGGTGGGGCTCTCAAGGAGGCCGGGGACCTTGTCGGGGCGGAATCCTGTTTCAGGCAGATTGTCGAACTGCAGCCGGATCTCCCCGATCCGCAGTACAGCCTTGGGGTCGTGTTGCAGCTCCAGGGGCGGCTTCCGGAGGCGATCAGTCACTATCGCGCCGCAACGGCTCTTGATCCGGGTTTTGTAAAGGCGCATTACAACCTCGCCAACGCCTTGCTGCATAGCGCGCTGTACCGGGATGCGATTGAATCGGCACAAACAGCCATCAAGTATGATCCGATGCATGCCGATGCGCACTGGTTGCTGGGAATGCTCCTCTTGCAGGGCGGCGATTTTTCAAGCGGATGGAGAGAGTATGAGTGGCGCTGGAAGGCCTCGGGATTCACTTCCCGGATACCGGACCTCGGATGCCGGCAATGGGACGGCTCACCGCTCGGGGGCAGAACCCTGCTGATCCATATGGAACAGGGGCGCGGCGACATGATCCAGTTCATCCGCTATGCTTCACTGGCCGCCGGCATGGGTGGGCAAGTCATCGTCTGCGCGCTGCCGGAACTGGTGTCTCTGCTTGCGACGGTCGCTGGAGCCAGCCTGGTGGTGGATCGTAACGGCACACTTCCGGTTTTTGATGTGCACATACCGGTACAGAGTCTGCCGTATGTTTTCGGGACCACGCTGGAAACGATCCCTGGGGATGTTCCCTATCTCAGACCGGATCCGGTCAAGGTTGCGGAGTGGCAGCGGATGTTCCCGGACGGGAGACGCTTCCGGATCGGACTGGTCTGGCAGGGCACCCCCACCCACAGGGATGATCATAACCGCTCCTGTCCGCTCAGCGAGTTTGTTCCGCTCAGCGAACTCGAGGGTGTTGATTTCTACAGCCTGCAGATCGGAACCGGGTCAGAGCAGATTCATGGTCTGCCGGAATGCATGACGGTTGCGGATCTGACCGGCCGGATTCAGGACTTCTCTGATACAGCGGCCATGATTGCAAATCTCGATCTGGTGATCACCGTGGATACCGCTGTTGCGCATCTGGCCGGGGCGCTGGGAAAGCCGGTCTGGACCCTGTTGCCGTACGTGCCGGAATGGCGCTGGCTGCTTGGCCGGGACGACAGCCCCTGGTATCCTACCATGCGGCTTTTCCGGCAAACAGCGCCGGGTGATTGGGGAAAT
>JAURXC010000270.1 GCA_030654645.1 Deltaproteobacteria bacterium
CCTTACCGCGACCATTACAATCATCGCCTCCTTCCTGCCGCTGCTGATCATCACCGGCTCATCCGGGGAATTCATCATGGCGCTTCCCATCGCCGTGGCGCTCGCATTGGCGGTATCTTTCATCGTGGCGGTCATGCTGACCCCCCTGCTTTGCAGATTCTTCATCAAGAAAGGGCTGCACGACCATGATGCGGTCGAGACCCACGGCAAGAAGAAAAGCCTGCTGGACCGGCTTCAGGACACCTACGGGGTCGGGATCAACATCTTCATGAAGAGGAAGTGGCTCGCCTTCACCCTCGGGGGGTGTGCCTTCGCCTTCGGAGTAGCGCTCTTCGCACTGGTGCCGCAACAGTTCTTCCCCTCGGCCGAGCGCAACCAGTTCGTGATCGATGTCTGGATGCCCCAAGGGACACGGATCGAGGCCACCGACGCGGTCATGGGGCGGATTGAAAAGGCCCTGGGATCCAGCAAAGGTGTCGCACACTACGCCACCTTCGTCGGTCAGAGTTCCCCGAGATTCTACTACAACGTCAACCCGCAGCAGCCCGACGGCGCCTACGGACAGTTCATCGTCAATACTGCCTCGGTGGAGGATACCACGCGGCTGGTGAAGGAACTGCGCCCGGCACTGGCAAAAGTGGCGCCGGAAGCGATGGTGATAGTGAAGGAGGTCCAACAGGGGGCCCAGACCGAGGCGCCGATCGAGGTGCGCATCTCCGGCGACGACATCGGCGAGCTGAAGCGGCTGGGTGAACAGGTGCAGGGGATTCTGGAGGGCGTGTCGTTTGCCGACTACGTGTTCCGCGACTACTTCAACGATTCGTACCGGGTGGACGTGAAAGTGAACGACGAACTGTCCAACCGTCTCGGCATCACGGATGCGTCGTTATCGCAGACCCTCTCTGGCGCATTTGATGGCGGTGAGGTGAGCACCTTCTGGGAAGGGGACCGCGCCGTCAGCATCAAACTGCGGCTGAATCAAGCATCCCGCTCGAATTTCTCGGATATTGGCAATACCTATCTCAATTCGGAACTGACACGAGCCAGGGTGCCGCTCCGCGCCGTGGCCCAGCTCGCGCCCGAGTGGCAGACCAGCAGGATTGTC
>JAURXC010000274.1 GCA_030654645.1 Deltaproteobacteria bacterium
GCCTTCTTCCGCCATTTCTGTGGCAGACAGAGCAGGTCCGGAAGTCCTTGAATACGAAAATACCTTGGACATTACGATACAGAGTATGGCAGTCGAGACATTTTTTGCCTCTTTGTTGGACCAGCAGATGGTGTCTGGTGGGATTAAGATTTGCCCAGCCGCCACTGCCGCCGCCGATGTTTATCTGGCTGGAGGCGCCACCGTGACAGCCGATGCAGTCTTCATTGTTTCCGATATGTCCCTTGTATGGCAACTCAGCACCCGGCAAGATCTTGCCATCGCTGTTTGTGTCTAGCTGAATATTGTGCAGTGATTGTGGTGCATGGCACTGCTCACAGGATCGTATCTTGAGCCCAGCGCTGGCCTGGAAATCATGACACCATGTGCACTTGTTTGTATCCTGACCCAAGCCGGTACCATGGTGGGTTTCCTTGTTGGCATAAACCAGTTCGCTGGTACCCAGGTCATTGCCCCATGAATGACAGTAGTCGCAGGCTCCCTTTCCATTTATTCCTGTCCCTTCCGAAGGTCTGGGAGTTACCATGGATTCGCCATAAGTTGGGATATAGTGCCCGTCATCGCTGTTTTGAACCAGACTGCCGTGACATGCGGCGCAATTGCCATTCTGTGCTGTCTGGCCAATATGGTGAACCGATGCCTGTCCGGCTATCTGGCTGTGACACTGGAAACAGTCCCTAAAAGGCTCAAACTGGCAGGTTCCAGTACTGCAATCCAATTTGTGGCATGATGTGCAAAACAGATTCTTGGTAGTAATTAACTTGTGGTGCAGTTCATTTACTACATTTCCGTGACAGCCTCTACAGTCAGCCTCACTCATGTTGTTGATGGTTCTGTCCCACAGTCCCAGGTTCTGGTCGGCGGGAGGCGCCGGAACGTTTGCCAGGCAAAGGACTGTGCCGAAAGTAAGCGGCATAAGCAGAATTAATATAACCAGAGAGAATATTCTCATATTGGGATTCCTTTCGTTGCCAAGACTGAAAAAACACTCATATAGATGCAACTTATACTTTCGGATTGCTCAATATATCCGCTCTAAGAACATAAAGATAATACAATTAGATTAGGCTTAAAATACAGATTATTCGGCGGGTTGTCAAATATTTATAGACGTGAAGAATCGGTGTTTGATTGAGTGGAAGATAAAATGAGTGGGTGCCGTGGCAAGTAAGCGGGATGATTATGTGTATTATAAAAATATTACGTGGAGCAGGTCATGACGGATATGTGCGGGGTTTCCATCGCTCGTCGAATTTTCTGAAATATTCATGTCGGCACCAGTTTTCAACATCAACCAGTGCGTGGAACGCGTCGCTGAAATCACTCATTCCGATGCTGAATACTCCGTGACCGTAGACGATCGCCCGCCCGGATTGACCGATCACCGGCGGAACGTTTCTGGCAATGCCACCCGCCCCGATTTCACCGGCAACGACCGGAGTATTATTCAGAAAACGGACCTTGCCGCAATCTTTCCAGCAATTTTCGATCGTGCAGGTTTCCCTCATTTCGCACAACATACTCATAACAACGGCAAAGCGGGGATGTCCGTGCAGAATGGCGCGACATCCGGTTGTCTCAAATATGCCACGGTGTGCCACAAGTTCACTGGAGGCCGTGATGCCGACGGTTGAGCTGTTTTCGAAGGGAACCGGATCAATACAGCCCGGGAGTTCGTCCAGGCTGGAAGCGGTCTGTGATATGTAGATCAGGTCGTTATCCGAATAAGATATGTTTCCGAAGAAAGAGTCCACCAGACCCCTCTGAACGGTATAGCGACCAACCGTGGCAATCTCGTCCAGTATAATGGTTTTGTCGCTGAAAGGCCCTTTCCTGAAAACAAGGCCCTGCGCCGAAAGAGTGGTAAGCCATTCTCTGCGAAAATTTTCAAAAGCATTTTCCTCTTCCGGCAGTATGAAGCCGGATTCAAGGACATCTTCCAGGTACTTGATATAGGTTGAGTGGAAAACCGAAGACCAGTTTATGTAGGCCTGCTCTACCGTTAGTGCTCCGTTTGCAATGATTCCGAGCCCTTCAACAATTACTCCCTTGCGGCTGCCTAATTTTTCGGCAATGACGCCGGCCGGATCAATGCCAAGATCGGATTCTCTCAGGATTGGAATGTCGTGCAGAAATGTTCTTGTCTCAGTGTCACGGGGAACAATCATCTGCTGGCCCGCCGCTGCCCTTCTAACTAGAAATTCCGCAAATGGCAGGTAAGGGCGGGCTATTGCCAGAGCCAGACAATTCAGGTGGGAGAGGATGTCGGAGGCCAGTGATGCAAAAGATTTTTCTCCGCTGGATATCATGACATCATCCTGGGCAGCAAAGGCAATCAAACCGGAAGCTGCAGCTCGGTCGGCAATCAACTTGTCAGTGTACTTGTTGATCTGATCAAGCATCAGGGGATGTTGGTGAACAGGATTGAACCGTCCGACAGGGTCTCACTGCGGAAACGGGGAGCACGCTGGTTTTTTGCAACCAGGGTCGCTTTGGGGATTGTCATGTTGCTGCCGGGCAGAAATGCCGCGGTGATGTTGGCTCCGGACTGCCAGGCTTCAAAGTGCAGGTGCGGACCGGTCGATCTGCCGGTTGAGCCGGATAAGGCCAGTACGGATGCCGGTGTAACCGCCTGTCCCTGGGTTACCATCAAATTGCTGTTGTGTGCATAGAGCGTGACGACACCGTTGTCATGCTCAACTAGAACCGTATTGCCGTAACCTGACCGACTTCCGGAATATACGACCACTCCTGCGGCTATCGGTTTGACTGGAGTACCGGTTGGGATGGCAATGTCGATTCCGTTGTGCTGACGCCATACGCCGTCGATCGGATCGATACGCATTCCGACTTTGGATGTGATACTTCCGCCCACATCCGGCAGGCGCGCTTCGAAGGAATTATTGGTGGTTTCGCCAGGAACAAGAGTGGCGGTAACTGCTCTCTCAACTACTTCATTGAGGGAAATATTGTGTATTTTTTGCTGTTTGGAACCTTTACGGCGTTTTGATGAAGAAATGGAATGATCCTTGATGACAACCTTGGCCTCTTTAGAGTTCGGAGTGTCCGTGAATGTCTCAACTCCATCGACGGTGACAAAGCGGTAGATATCGGCCTGTGCCAAGGAAAAACTGAAAAAGACCATTAATACGGTTGTCAGTGATGAGACCCGTATTAAGGTTTGAAAATATATACTGGTAGGTTTTGAGGTATATTTCATTGTGCTTGTCGTCCGGGAAAATATCTGATAGTAAATCAGTTTCTCAATATACTGTATTTGAAGAAATAATTCAATTAATCATATTCTGGGGTACACGGAGTGTTTCAATACTACGATAAAGCTGTCAGAGGCACCGAGAATGAAGACAAAATGGTCATTCTCCAGTTCCTTTCCGGGATGATAGGGCAAACTTTTTCTTTTTTGAATTATTACAAGGAAATGCCGGTTTCCTACGATGCGACTCTGTTAAGTGTAGAGAATGAAATGGCCGAATTCGCGATACATGAGTATCAGGCCAAGGTAATCAGTCTTGAGCGCAAGGCGTTGATTTATTCCCATGCCAAAAGCCCTTTTAGTGAAGACATGATTGGTGAGGCTTTTTATGTAAACTCCACGAGGAAGCGGGCCATTCTGTGTAATTTTGCCTATGCCCGCATCCGCTCCGATATGCGTCGTTTTGTCAGGGTGCAGCTTGACCGACCGGTCGAGGTCGATCTAGTATTTGAAGACGACATCCTTAAAGGTAATGTAAAGGATATATCGCTGGGAGGGGCTGCCATGAGCGCCATGTCTTCGGAACTGCTGGTACCCGGCAGAAATGTTGGGCTGCTTCTCAAGTTACCGGATTCGCAGACTAATTCAGTGGTTGAGGTGGAGGCGGAGGCCACTGTTGTCAAGGTGGTCGGCGAGAACGCTCCGTTTACCTGTATTATTGAAATTCATTCTGATAAACATTCTCAGCAACAGATCGCACATTATATCAATCAGCGCCAGGTAGAGATCATCAGGGAGTTGAAAGATATCAATTCTTGAAAGTATTATTTTGTGACTGTTTGTTAGGCATTGGTGATTTTGTCTGATTAAATGTTATGCACTGATTCGGGTGCCAGATGCTTAATGAGCTTGCCAATATCATGTATCTATTTAAAATTAATGGCATGATTTTGTAAATTTAGTTGGCAAGGGGTTTGCAAATAAAGTTGTAAAACATGTGCGTATTGCGCTTGCTTTTTGTTTTATAATTCATATAATTCCTGCTCTCACAATTTATGTATCGGGAGGGTAAAGTCGTGAAAAAAGTCGATGCCATCATAAAGCCGTTCAAGCTGGACGAAGTCAAGGAAGCTCTGAATGAAATAGGCATTCAGGGTATTACAATCAGTGAAGTCAAGGGATTTGGCCGGCAGAAAGGCCATACCGAGCTGTATCGCGGTGCCGAGTATGTGGTCGATTTTATCCCTAAGATTAAAATTGAAATAATTGTATCCGATTCGATTCTGCCACAAGTGGTTGAAGCTATTGAGAAATCAGCGAAGACCGGTCGGATTGGCGATGGTAAGATATTTGTTACCAATGTAGAAGAAGTAATTCGCATCAGAACGGGTGAAGCCGGCGAAGATGCACTATAGTAATTATTGTATAACATACCCTGAAAGGAGCAACTGATGACCCCGAAGCAAGTAGTAGATTTTGCCAAAGAAAATGGCGCACTGATGGTTGATTTCAAATTTATGGACTTTGTAGGTATCTGGCAGCATTTTTCCGTGCCGATGAGTGAATTCAGTGAAGATACCTTTGAAGAGGGACAGGGCTTTGACGGTTCTTCCATCCGTGGCTGGCAGCCGATCCACGCATCTGACATGATTATTGTCCCTGATCCGAAAACTGCCAAAATTGACCCTTTCGTTGCTGTGCCGACCCTGTCACTGATCTGCAACATCTTTGACCCGATCACCAAGGAAGGTTATACCCGCGATCCGCGTAACATCGCCATTAAGGCCGAAGCCTATCTCAAGTCAACCGGAATCGGCGATACCGCCTTCTTCGGACCTGAAGCTGAATTTTTCATCTTTGACGATGTACGTTACGATTCCAGTGCCAACCAGTCCTTCTACGCTGTTGACTCCTCCGAAGGCGCCTGGAACACCGGCCGTGAAGAGTTCCCCAACCTGGGCTACAAGCCGCGTCACAAGGAAGGCTATTTCCCGGTTTCCCCGACTGATTCCCAGAACGATCTCCGTAACGAGATGGTTCTTGAACTTCAGAAGGTTGGCATCCGTGTTGAATGTCAGCATCATGAGGTTGCTACCGGTGGTCAGGCCGAGATCGATATGCGTTTCAACTCACTGGTTGATATGGCCGACGATCTGCAGTGGTTCAAGTATGTCGTAAAAAATGTTGCCAATCGCAACGGCAAGACCGCAACATTTATGCCCAAGCCGCTTTACGGAGACAACGGCTCCGGGATGCACTGCCACCAGTCCATCTGGAAAGACGGTGTCAACCTTTTCGCTGGTGACAAATACGGCGGACTCTCCCAACAGGCACTCTGGTACATCGGTGGTATCATCAAACACGCCAAGGCCCTCTGTGCCTTCACCAACCCGACCACCAACTCTTACAAGCGTCTGGTGCCGGGTTTTGAAGCACCGGTTAACATGGCTTATTCGGCACGTAACCGTTCTGCCGCTCTCCGCATTCCGATGTTCTCCAACAACCCCAAATCCAAGCGAGTCGAATATCGTACACCCGACCCCTCCTGCAACGGCTACCTGGCTTTTGCAGCAATGTTGATGGCCGGACTTGACGGTATCGAGAACAAGATTGATCCGGGTCAACCGCTGGACAAGGATATTTACGGACTTTCACCAGAAGAACTCAAGGATATCCCATCCGCTCCGGGTACCCTGGAAGAGGCTCTCAAATGCCTTGCCGATGATTACGAGTTCCTGCTCAAGGGCGACGTTTTCACACCGGACGTCATCGAGAAGTGGATCGAGTACAAAACCGAAGCCGAAGTGAACCCGGTCCGTATGCGTCCGGTACCGCTGGAGTTCGAACTGTATTACGATATCTAAACTGTTTTGACAGGTTTTATGAGGAGGGCGGGAGATATCCCGCCCTCTTTGTATTTGTGGCCTTGATTGACTTTGCCGGTTTACTCATGGTAGATAGATAGATCGTATTTTGTGAAAAAAGAGGATCTGCATGGAAGATTTCTTCCTAAAACTTTCAGTAATGCTTGTACCAGGTATGCTTGCTATCGTCTGTCATGAAGTATCACACGGATACATTGCCTGGCGCTTTGGTGACCCGACCGCGCGCATGCTTGGCCGACTAACGCTCAACCCCATCAAACACATTGATATTATTGGAACCCTGATGATATTCTTCATAGGTATCGGATGGGCCAAACCGGTGCCGGTTACGTATGAGAATCTCAGGAATCCCAAAAGGGACATGATCTGGGTTGCCGCAGCCGGGCCGATCACCAATATTCTGCTGGCGACTGTTTCTGCTTTTCTTCTGCGTGGCATAGTCGCAATCGGCAATCCGGCCGCATCCGCATCTCCGGTTTCAATGCTGGTTGAACCGTTGGTGATGATGCTCTCCTTTTCGGTTTATATTAATCTGCTTCTGGCCATATTCAATATGATTCCGGTGCCGCCTCTGGACGGGGGGCGCGTGCTGATGGGACTTTTGCCGTACCGCCATGCCGCTTATGTGAGTCGCATTGAGCCGTACGGAATGATTATCATCATCGTGCTGGTATTTTTTACGAACCTTTTTTCATATGTGATTTCTCCGGTTCTTAATTTGGGCGTGCACCTGCTGGCCGGTCCCCAGAGCGGCTTGGTGCTGGGTGTCACACGTCTGATGATGCACTGAGTATGGACTCGCTCCAAAAGGATTAATCAATGAATGATCCCAGAATAGGGCAGTTTGCGGAGGTTCTAGTCGATTATTCGACCAGGGTGAAGAAAGGCGATGTCGTGCTGATAAGCGCCGCCGGACTGGAAGCGATGCCACTGGTCAAGGAACTGTATTCACTCTGTCTTGCCCGCGGCGCCAAATACGTCGAATACTCTTTTTCAGTGCCGGAGATCGACCGCAAATTCTATGACTGCGCCAATAAACAGCAGTTGAATCATTTTCCGCAGCACAAGCTCGATTTTTACAAGACCCTTACTGTCTACATCGGCATCTCGGCCGGCAACAACTCGATGGTTATGGCCAACGCCCGCCAGGATGCCATGGTTGCCTACCAGAAGCTCACCAGGCCACTGGTTGACCAGCGTGTCAAGCACACCCGCTGGGTTGTGACCCGTTATCCGACCCATGCCGCCGCCCAGGAGGCCCGTATGAGCCTGGACGAGTATGAGGACTACCTCTTCTCGGCCTGTTGCATCGACTGGAAAGCGGAATCGAGGAAGCAGGATAAATTGAAGAAACTGATGGACGCTGCCAAACAGGTGAGAATAGTGGCTCCCGATACCGATCTTCGTTTCAGCATTGAGGGGTTACCGGGCATCAAGTGCGACGGCCGCCTGAACATGCCGGATGGCGAGGTGTTCAGCGCTCCGGTCAGAAACTCCGTCCAGGGGCATATTTCCTACAACTGCCCCAGCATCTATCAGGGCAAGGAATACAACGGCGTCCGCTTTGATTTCAAGGACGGCAGAATCGTCAAGGCCAGCGCCGGGTCCGATATGACCGCATCGCTCAACAAGATTCTGGATACCGACGACGGGGCCCGCTATATCGGCGAATTTGCAATTGGCGTCAATCCGGGAATACGCCAGCCGATGCGCAATATCCTCTTTGATGAAAAAATCTTCGGCTCGATACATTTTACGCCCGGCCAAGCCTATGACGAGTGCGATAACGGCAACCGCTCGGCGGTGCATTGGGACCTGGTGAAGATCCTATCAGATGGCGAAATCTGGTTTGACGGTGATTTGATCCAGAAAAACGGCAGGTTTGTACACCGGAATCTTCTTGAACTTAATCCAGCCTGAGAGAGCCTTTAATGACAGAGTTACAGACCACTGACATACTGTTTGAGCATGATGATTTCGAATTTGACACCATTGATGAAGAATTGCTGGTGGATCAGCGCTGTCAGCAGCTTCTCAATCGCTTCTACCTCTACCTTCAGCAGCGCGGTGTGGCAGTCGAACTTGCTTCGGATATGGCATACAGTGCGGATCTGTATCTTAGAGACTACCTGATTGATTTCGCCCGCCAGAACGTAGTCCGCCCGCAACCAGGTATCATCAGGAAATTTGCCGGTTCCTGGTTCATAACTCATACGCTTGATCCTGAAATGGAGATGCTGGATCGACATTTGTCGGCAATAGTCTCGTTTTACAGCTATCTGCACAGTCAACATATGATATCGGCGGACGAACTGGCCTTTCTGGTTCAGGAAGCGGATCAGAACGATTACTATAAAAATAGAATTGATACTTTTTTGGGAATTACGGGTGATGGCTTTGTTCTCTGGGATCAGGAATGTCCGGCCAGGTTCTGACGATCATTCGGGGGGATTTATCAATGGAATGCAAAACTGCAAAACAGATCAGGTTGACAATACTTGAAAGAAATTTTGCCAGAAAAGACTGGATGTATGATTTTGAAGGTTCCGGATTTCAGAACTTTTATGAAACCTTGACCAAAGATATGAATAAGATGGGTGTTGAGCTTGAACTTGTCAGGAACCGTAATGCGACCATTACGATCAACAGTTATGCTGATTTACTGAATGTCGTTAAGCTTTCTGCTCTCGATGAAGGTCATAACAACCATTGTATCGGGCATATTATCGGCAAGAGCCAGAACCTGGATATTCAGGAAGATATCAGGATTGCTGTGCGTCGCATTGCCTTTGCCCCGGAAACGATAGCGCCAGCTGACGAGTTCCGCAAGGTCTGCCATAACTGCGGTTGCGGATGCTGACTCCCTGAACTTTCAACTGTACAGACATGATTTTGTTTTTCAAATGATCGTAGCGTCGGTGGATTGATCTGATTTATTCGCTTACATTTTGTGTTAAGGAGTTTTTATGACATCAACCACAATTCCTGAAACGGTCAGGAGATTGCTTGCTTCTCAGCCGATCGAACTGCCCATATTTCATCCGGTTGCCCTGAAACTCCAGAAAATGTTATCTGATTATGACTTTACAGTTGATGAAGTCGCACAGGTGGCCAACGAGGATATGTCGCTGGCAAGCCAGATGCTGAAGATTGCAAACTCTCCCATGTATATGGGACGTTCCAAGGTTGCCACAATCAAAGAGGCGGTGATCAGGCTTGGAGCCCAGCAGGTTATCAATCTGGTTATTGCGGCATCCCAGGCTTCGGTCCACTCATCCGCCAATCCGGCCCTTGACCATTACATGAAGGAACTCTGGCTCCACAGCCATGGCTGCGCTCTGGGCGCCAAGTGGCTTGCCCATTCGTGCGGCATGAGAGGCGTTGCCGATGAGACCTACCTGGCCGCGCTTCTGCACGATGTAGGTAAGCTCTATCTGCTGAAGTCGATTGAGCGGCTGGTTGGGGCAGGAGTCATCAACTCGATGTTTGATGATGAACTGATCATGGAAATCTTCGAAGTCATGCATGTTGAACAGGGATATCGACTGATGCAGCATTGGAACTTTCCTTCCATGTATTGCGACGTGATACGTGATCACCATGCCGATGAATGGGATACCGTCAATAAGATGTTGACCATTGTAAGATTCGTGAACCTGGCTTGCAACCGTATCGGGCTTGGGCTGATACATCAGCCTGATCTCATCCTGATCTCCACCAGGGAAGCCGAAATACTTGATATTACGGCCACACAGATCGTAGAACTTGAGGCCATGCTGGAAGAATCCAGAGAAGCGGCATTGGAAGGATAATGCACAGCACCGTAAACAGTTTGTCCAAAAAAATAACGTCGTGGTCTCGTTGCCTGTGAAAGCATGGTTGAGGTTGCTTCGCCCGCTTCAGTGGCTTAAAAATCTGATGCTGTTTTTCCCCCCGTTTCTGGGAGGAGAAATCCTGGCCGCCGGTTTTATTTCTAATGCCATTCTTCCGTTTTTTTCTTTTTGTTCAGCCTCCAGCGCTGCTTATATTCTCAATGATTTGTTTGACAGGGAGAATGACCGCCATCATCCTGACAAGCGCAACCGGCCGATCGCCAGTGGACAAATTCCGATAACATCAGCGGCTCTGCTGGCTGTTGTACTGGCTTTTTGTGCCTGCGTAACGGCATGGTATGTCTCGTTATCCTTCCTCTTTTATCTGGTTGCGTATATTTTGTTGTCGATAGCCTACAGCACAAAGTTAAAATCAATAGTCCTATTGGATATTTTCTGTATTTCCGCCGGTTTTTTGCTGCGCTTGCAGGCCGGAGGCGTGGCCTTCGACGTTCCTATATCGGAATGGCTGTTTCTGAGTGTCTTTCTGCTCTCGGTCTTTCTTAGCACCGGCAAGCGCCTGAGCGAAAAACAGCGCCTGGGGGACTCGGCAAAACACCATCGCAAGGCTCTTGTCGCCTACTCGAAGACATTTTTGGAAGGCACCATTTACATGACCGGTGGCGCGGTCCTTGTAACCTACACGATGTATGTCATTTCCAGGCATTCCACAGTATTACTTTATTCCGTACCGCTGTCCTGCTTTGGATTGCTGCGTTACATACTAAGGGTTCAATCAGGCAAAGACGGTGATCCGACGGAATCATTGACAAGGGATCTTCCGTTACTGTTGGTTGGTCTTGCGTGGGTGACATTGGTGGGGTGGGGGATATATGGTTAAGAATCGGATGGCGTTTATTCATGCGTGAAACTATTCTGAAGTCACTCTACCGCAGGTTTCCGTTTGATGTGAGAGGCGATTGTTCGGTGTCTGGTGAAGCCGACGGGATCGTTGTTTCATGTGTGATCAATTTCTATGGACGGATCAAGTTGTTGGAGGGGATCCTGTATTCACTTAAGCAACAGGACTTCCAGCGTGACATGTTCGAAATTATTCTAGTGGAGGACAGGGGAGGGACAGCCGAAGGTAGGGAGGTCGCCGATCTATTCTCGGAATATCTTCCGGTGCGTTATTTGCCGCTGGATGCGAACTATGGCAGGATGGGCTATTCCCGTAATTATGGCCTGGTTCATTCTCGCGGCCGTTACGTCCTCTTTCTGGATGACGACACTGTGCTTCTCCAGGGTAATTTCCTCTCAAGCCTGGTTTCACGTTTTGAAAGTGCTCCGTTTGCAGATGCGCTTGTACCACACGGGGCAGCTTCATATTCGATAATTGAAGGGCGCTATGACTATCATGATCCCTTTTTCATGACCAGCAGGTGCACCGCCTATCGCCGCACGGTGCTGGGGGAACTTGGGGGATTTGTCAGCAGCTTCATCGGCCAGGAGGATGTGGAGTTTGTGATCCGGTTTCTGCTTTCCGGCAAAAAGAGCCTGAACGTTCCCGGATTGGAATACTTTCACCCGCCATTACTGGTAGGCAACTTTAATAAACCGATGGCGGTTGGAATGTCGTTTTCAGGTTTACAAAAACGTTACTCGATGGCTTTGTGGATTCTTGTGATTCTGAACTGCATGCGCCATGCTCCGCTGTACCTATTACCGGGGCGCTATAACCGCGAGATGGGCAGGTTTGGAATCGGTTTCTTTCTTGGTGTAATCAAAGGTCTGCTGGGTGGCAGAGAAGTCAGGTACGGCTGATGAGTGATGATTTCGATCTGATCATAGAACCTGGTGGCGGTATCCGGCGCTACTGGCGTGATCTCTGGAAATACCGCGAACTGTTTTTTTTCCTGGCCTGGCGTGACATACTGGTGCGCTACAAGCAAACGGTCATCGGTATTGCCTGGAGTGTTATCAGGCCGCTTTTGACCATGATTGTGTTCAGCATAGTTTTCGGTGCATTGGCCGGCCTGCCTTCAAATGGTGTTCCCTATCCGATCATGGTTTATGCCGCGATGCTGCCTTGGCAGTTCTTTGCCAATTCCCTGTCAGAGAGCAGCAATTCTCTGATAGATAACGCCAACCTGCTGACAAAGGTCTATTTCCCGAGACTGATTGTACCGGCAGGATCGGTTATTGTCAGCCTGGTGGACTTCTTCATTTCGCTGGTGATCCTGTTCGGGGTCATGGCCTGGTATCGGTATCTGCCCGATGTACGTATGCTGTTGCTTCCATTTTTTCTTGTCCTTGCTTTTCTGGCATCGTTTGGCGCCGGATTGTGGCTGTCGGCCCTGAACGTGAAGTATCGTGATTTCCGTTACGTGGTACCGTTTCTGGTGCAGTTTGGTCTTTACATATCGCCGGTTGGTTTTTCCAGTGCGATTGTGCCAGAAAAGTGGCGCATGCTTTATTTTCTCAATCCGATGGTTGGTGTGATTGACGGGTTTCGCTGGGCTATCCTGGGAGATGCATTCCCTGTATACTGGCCCGGGTTGGCTCTGTCTGCCTGTTTTACCTTGCTGATGTTTATAGGCGGCCTGCTCTATTTCAGAAACATGGAACGTAGCTTTGCTGATGTGATATAGTCTGTTTAATGAGGATTGCAGCCGTGACACAAGAACCAATTTCTTTTCGCATGATGATGACAGCGCTGCTTGCCGGATGAGTTCAGTCATCAGGGTTGAAAACCTGGGCAAGAAGTACAACTTGCGGCACCAGCAGCGAGAACAGTACACCGCGATGCGCGATGTGATTACTGATGGCTTTAAGTCATTTGCCAGAAAACTGATCCATCCGTTTCAATTTTCCACTGAATCAGGTCCCTCTTCAGAAGATTTCTGGGCTCTGAAAGATGTCACTTTTGACGTTAAGCAGGGTGACCGGATCGGTATAATCGGACGCAACGGTGCCGGTAAATCCACGCTCCTCAAAATCCTCAGCAGGATTACCGAGCCGACTACCGGTCGGGTCAGAATAAAGGGCCGGGTTGCGAGCCTTTTGGAAGTAGGTACAGGATTTCATCCGGAGTTAACCGGGCGGGAGAATATATTCCTGAATGGCGCCATTCTCGGGATGGGGCGGGCGGAAATCAGGAATAAATTTGACGAGATCGTCGATTTTGCCGAGATCGAAAAGTTTCTGGATACGCCGGTAAAGCGGTATTCGTCCGGGATGTATGTGCGGTTGGCTTTTGCGGTTGCAGCGCATCTGGAACCGGAAATATTGATAGTCGATGAGGTGCTGGCGGTCGGGGATTCTCAGTTTCAAAAGAAGTGCCTGGGCAAAATGGAGGATGTATCGACCAGGGAAGGGCGAACGGTTTTGTTTGTAAGCCATAACTTTTCTGCAATTAATACTCTCTGTACGCGCTCTATTCTTTTATCTAACGGAACTATTAGTTCTTATGGTAATTCAATCGATATTACTAATGAGTACATTTGTGGACTTTCTTCAAAACAAATAGGACAGAATGGTAAGTTTGATTTAACAAATAGGGTTAATTTATATAACAAAGGTGTTCCGATTATCTTGTCAGTTACTGTATGTGATCACAATGGTTATCCATCTGATACGTTAGTGATGGGCAAATCTGCTAAAATTCAATTTGAACTTCAGGAAATAGAGAACATAAATAATTTAGATTTTGGAATAGGCTTCTATACGCCTGAAGGATTCAGAATTACCTCTGCAACAACGTGGTCCAGTGAAACTGTAACACGGACCAATTCAAATAATAGTCTGAAAGTTACTTATCAATTCGATATGATTCCCTTCACTGCTGGCAAAATAATGATGTCGCCATCGGTATCAAATTCAAAACATGGAATTGTTTACGATCACCCAGAAATGTCGTGCTATTTTAATGTCGTGGAAGAGACTTTATTTACTGAAAAAAAGAAAATATCACGAACTTATGGAGTAATTTACATTGATGGTCAATGGCAGTTGCACTGATTGTTGTCTTACTTTAACTATTGGATTGTAAATGAATATTGCACTAATACAACCAGCAAAACCTGATGATAAATCATCTGCTGCAAAAGATTGGAGTCTCTGTAGACCCCTGTCGCTCCTGTATCTCGCTTGTGCAATTAAAAAATCTCAAAAACATTATGTTGAAATTTATGATTTTGAATTGATGTTTTTGACTAATAGCAATATTGACATTGATTTATTGATTGCTTCTTTGCAATTTGATGTTTTTGGCATTACGGCAACAACGTTCACGCGCCATGAGGCAGTAGCTTTAATACGGAAGATCAAGGAGTACCATCCCGACAAAAAAATAATAGTTGGTGGTGTGCATTTTATGCATTGTGATGTTGATACTCTCAAAAATATTCCAGAAATAGATGTTGTTGTTCGTGGAGAAGGTGAAAAGACAATTATCAATCTGTTAGATGCTCTTCAGATGTCAGAACCGTTGGAACGTGTTACCGGAATTACATATAGAGATACAGAAGGAGAAGTAAGGAGGAATCCAGACTCTGAATTATTTGAAGTTCTGGACGATCTTGATGTTTATAAGTTTAATTCGCCGATAGAATATCCCGAATATTTAATGGGGAGTGGAGATTCAATTCCGGCAGTAAGTGTGATGACGTCTCGCGGATGTCCTTATAAATGCGTATTCTGTTCCAAAGCAGGGATGAAGTATCGACACAGGTCAACACAAAGTGTGATTAAGGAACTGAAATATTATATTGATGAGTATGGAATTAAAGCATTTAATTTTCTTGATTTAACATTTACCGCAAATCCTCAACGATCAAAGGAGCTTTGCCAAGCGATAATTGATGAAAACCTCGATATTGAGTGGTGGTGCGAAACGCGAGCGAATGTTCCTCTCGATCTGATCACTCTCATGCAAAAGGCGGGTTGTAGGTACATTGTGGTAGGAGTGGAAACTGGGTCAGCATCCGTTATGAAAAAAATTCAAAAAGGGGTTACCCTTGATCAGGTTGAGCGATTATTCAACCATACAAAAAATATTGGAATCGAAACGGTAGCTTACTTTATGTGTTCGCACGTTGGTGAAACTTTTGATAATGCGATGGAAACCATAAAATTTATGAATAAGATAGAAAAAATATACGAGGTAAGCACCACGTTACAACCATGTATAATTCTACCAGGAACTGGAATAGAAGCTATAGCAAAAACAAACGGTGCCTTTCCGTCATCATTCTCCTGGGCGAGTGATTTTCACGATCCACGTAACGCTGAATTGAGACAAGTGACTACGATTCCTTTGTTTTTAGATAAAATGACTCGTGAGCAAATTTCTGAAATTCTATTAAAAAGGAATAAATTAAGTGAAATACGCTACCGTTATAAAAAACTGTCCTTAAATTATTTCTGGGTTGCCTTGAAAATACACGGACTTAGAAAATTGTTGAATATAATTTTT
>JAURXC010000077.1 GCA_030654645.1 Deltaproteobacteria bacterium
CTGAAGGAGAACGGTGCGCTCGCGATTTATGTAGTCGGGCATACTGACAACGCTGGATCATTTGATGCCAACATGAAACTTTCGAAAGATCGCGCCGAAGCAGTGGCAAAAGCGCTGTCCACCAACCACGGCATAGCCGCCACACGATTGAAGCCTTATGGCGTCGCCTCGCTGTCGCCCGTCGCATCCAACGACACCGAAGACGGAAAAGCGAAGAACCGGCGGGTGGAACTGGTCAAGAAGTGATGCCGGCTATGCAGACAATAGAAAACCCGTTCCCCAAGGGAGGGGAACGGGCCGGAATTCCAGGCTGATTTTGCTTATAATACTGCTCGTTTGATCTCCAATGCGCGTTAGTGCCAACCTTAGCCCATACGCTTTGCTACCAGGCGTATTTTTTCACATAAACCGGACGTCGTACTGACTGTCGCGGAACTACTGTCAAGAACCTGCTGTTGCTGACCGCTTTTACCACCAGTTTCACCGCCGGTTCAATCTCCACCCACAATCCAAATGCCAGGATAACCGCACCGCATAAAGTAATTGGTTCCATCGTTCAATCTCCTGATTTCCATATTTTGGTTCAGACCGGCAACTGCCGGCTATATGCTGCGGTAAATGCCGATCACTTTGCCGACAATGGACACGTCACCGTCCTCGGGATAGATATTGATCGGTTTCATATTCGGATTGGCCGGCTGCAGGCGGATATGATCATGTTCCCGGTAGAAGTACTTGAGGGTTGCTTCACCATCCAGCATGGCCACCACGGTGTCCCCGTTCTCCGCGGCCGGCTGTGGCCGCACCAGCGCAAGATCGCCGTCCAGGATCCCGGCATTGATCATGGAGTCTCCGCTCACCCTCAAGAAGAAACAGTCGTTTCCTTTCACCGCCATCTGATCAACCGAGAAATACCCCTGAACATCTTCGATCGCGGTTGACAGATGGCCGGCTTTGACCGTTCCGACGATCGGCAACGAGACATGGCGACTGACCGGAGTCCGCAGCGAAATTCCCCGGTTAACGCTTTCCCGCCTGATATACCCCTTCCGCTCCAGGGCATCGAGATGCTTCATGACCGGCAATGTGCCTGACACATTCAGATGGAGTGCTATCTCGCGCTGGCTGGGGGGATAGCCGTTACTGTCGGAGTACGAAGTAACGAACTGCAGCACCTGGCGCTGGCGCGGAGTAAGCTCTTGACTGGGTTTCAATCCATAGGTAGTCATATGACTACCTATACTGGAATCCGGGGAGCGGTGTCAATAAAAACCTGCTACGATTCAATTCTTTGGGTAAGATTCAGAAACGGAGGCACAACATGATTAACGGTGGGGAGGGGCTTCGCGGGAAGCTGTTGCCGCATGCGACCAACCCCGGAATCGCAGGGATGACTGCATGCGGCAACAGCATCAATGTCTACAACGACAATTCAATAAGCTTCGCTATTTTCCAGAACATCCTTGTCGGTCACTCTCTCCCGGAAAATCCTGTAGACCCAGATTTTGTAGCATATTACGGTCGGAACACAGATCGCCGCAACTACAGTCATGATCTTGAGTGTCAACAGACTGGAGGAAGAATTGAAGATGGTCAGGTTGGACGCCGGATCAATGTTTGAAGGGATCAGGTTGGGGAACAGACCGGTCACACCGGTGAAAACCACAAACAGGATGGTCAGGCACGAGAACAGGAAAGATTTATGCAATGCCCCCTTGACGGCAAAGACCTTGACAAGCAGCAGTGATATGACTGCGACCAGTGGCACGATCAACAGGACCGGAACCTTGAGATAGTTGTCAAACAGTTTGGTTGCAGGATAGGTATACCCGAGAAATGCGACCGCAACTACCAGAAGCGGCAGCCAGAGTTTGTTGGCCAGGTCCGCGGAACGGCTGCTGAGGTCGCCGGTGGTCTTGATCGCGGCATAGAGCGCACCGTGAACGGCAAACAGAAGCACGAACAAAACGCCGGTGACAAGCCCGTAGGGGTTCAGCAGGCCGATCAGGGTGCCGTCATAGCTGAAGCTGAGTGTTGCAAAGTCGTTTTTCATCGGGATGCCTTTGAAAATGTTGCCGAAGGCGACACCAAACAGCAGGGCCGGCAGAAAACTGGATACGATGATTGCCAGGTCCCATGACTTCCTCCAGACGGCACTATCCAGCTTGCTTCTGAATTCGAAGGAGACACCGCGCACTATCAAGGCGAACAGCAGGAGAACCAGGGCCGAATATAGATTGCTGAACATCAGGGCATAGGTCGTCGGAAAGGCTGCGAAAGTAGCGCCGCCGGCGGTAATCAGCCAGACTTCGTTGCCGTCCCACACCGGGCCCACGGTATTGATCAGCACCCGCTTTTCGGTGTCGTTCTTCGCCAGAATACCTGCCAGAAAACCGGTTCCCAGGACAAAACCGTCCAGCATGAAATATACCGCCCACAAAACGCCCCACAAAACGAACCAGATGATCTGGAATATGGATACATCCATGATTTATGCCCTCCCCTGTACATTGATGATGCTGGAAACGTCTTTATCCGGTCCTTTTTTGGCATACTTGACCAGCAGGAAGATATCGATCGCACCCAATAGACCGTACAACACGGTAAAGCCGATCAGCGAGAGGATTACCTGCGTCGAGGTAATCGATTTGGAGACCGCATCGGCAGTCTTCAGCACCCCATACACAATCCAGGGTTGCCGCCCGAACTCAGCAACAAGCCAGCCGAACTGCTCGGCAAGATAGGGAGCCGGAATGGCAAATACCATCAGGGTCAAAAAGGCACGCTTATCGGTGAATGTCTTGCTGCGGGACATGAAGATAGCCGCCAGGCTCGCCAGAATCATGAAGGTCCCCAGACCGACCATCAGCCTGAAGCTGAGAAAGGTTGGAGTGACCGGCGGACGGAGTTCCGGCGGAAAATCCTTCAACCCCCTGATTTCCGCGTTAGGATCATGGAAGGCCAGGATGCTGAGGGCATTGGGAATGCAGACCTGTTCGATGGAATTGCATTCCCGGCCTACATCCGGAAACAGCAGCAGATTCATGCCCACGCCGCGCTTTGATTCCCACTGCGACTCCATGGCTGCAAATTTGGTCGGCTGGAATCGGGCGATTTCCACTGCATGCATGTCGCCGGTTATTGCGACGCCAATGGAGGCAACAAAGGCCCAGACGGCAGCCAGCCTGAAGGAGCGGACAAAAAAATCCTTTTCATTGTTCCTGAGCAGATGCCATGCGGATACACCCATGATCAGGAACGCAGCCAGGGCATAGCCTGAAAGCAGCGTATGGATAAACTTGATCCAGCCGTAACCGTTAGTCAGAACAGCCAGGAAATCGTCCATCTCGGCCCGATTGTTGCGGATCACGTAGCCGACCGGCTTCTGCATCCAGGCATTCGCCAGAAGGATAATCAGCGCGGAGACGTTGGTGGCTACAGAGGCCAGCCAGATTGTCGTCAAGTGAGCTTTTTTGGAAATCTTGTTCCAGCCGAAGATCCAGACACCGATAAATACAGATTCGAGGAAGAAAGCCAGTGTCGCCTCTATGGCCAGCGGTGCGCCGAAAATATCACCCACGTAGCGTGAATACTCGGACCAGTTCAGACCGAACTGGAACTCCATGGTAATACCGGTGACAACACCCAGTGCGAAGTTGATCAGGAACAGCTTGCCCCAGAATTTTGTCATGCGTAACCAGGTTTCATCTCCGGTAGTCACATACTTTGTCTCCATCCAGGCTGTCATTATGGACAATCCCAGGGTAAGCGGAACAAATATCCAGTGAAACATTCCGGTCGCCGCGAATTGAAGCTGGCTGAGAGTAACTACATTCATACTTCCTCCCTTGTGAAGTTTATTGCCTTGGACGTGTTGCGGATCGGCTTCCAATCCCTCTTTTATTCCTGTTAAAGCTGCAAAGTCACCATTGATCAGTTATCCCCCGAACCCTGCCGGGGGATAACCTGCGGGACATGCGTCAGACCGGCATCAGAAACGATAACCTACGCCAATGCCGAAAAGATGCGGATTGATATCCAGATCGTACTTGGTTCCTGCAACAGATACTTTTGTGTCAGCATTGATGTATTTATAATCGATATTAAAATACAGGTTGTCTTTGAGCCTGACATCCACGCCAGCCTGTGCGGCCCAACCGACAGAGTTATCGACCCTCAGATCGGTATTGGCGTCGGATTTTGAATCAAATGGAAATGTGACATTTAGTCCAACACCGACATACGGGCTGATCGTATTTCCGGCCAGAGGGTGGTACTTGGCCGTAAGCGTCGGAGGCAGCAGGTAGGTGGAACCGAAATGTTGGCCATTCAACATGACATCATGCTTGGTGACAGCTGCGATTAATTCGGCGGAAATGTTCTTGATAAAAAAGTATTCCAGGTCAATTTCGGGGATGATGCTGTCCTTGAGCGAGACAGCTCCGTTGAGGCGCGAGTCCACATCTTCGGTAGGCATTACGTAAATAGCTCTAAAACGCACACCAAACCTTTTGAAATCCTCTTCCGCGCCTGCAAACGTTGCAAACCCGATTGACAGAGCCATCACCAACCCCAGTACACCACTCAGCCGCTTTTTCATTGTGAACTCCTCTTACCTGTATTTTGAGGGGTGTTGCCCTCAATTCGATCTCACGTTCAAAAGACCAACAGGATGCTTTTGATCTTTTATTGCTGACAAAAAAAATACGGGGGTTCAAACACTTATTTTTATAAAATATACACAAAAGAAACATTACGTGGCAAGAAAAAATTTGATGTTTATAATTTTAGTTTGCAAATTAACCAGGTTATTGCAGGAATAATTCCCCTGAAAGAGATTCTTGCTATTTGCGCCTGACACTAACAGCATTTTTGCAAAGTGATTGCCAAGATTGCATTTCATATATCCATCTCCCCCCAAATAATATTATATATACTTTGAAATCGGGCTGTTACTATATGGTTAACAATATTGCCCACCACAGGAACGACAAAAAACTGAGACAGATTTTAATCTTCTGTGAAGAAATCCAAATCACAGGCAGCGATTTAACGGTTAAATAATTTTAAATACAGCCATATAACGGATAATTTGAATCCCCTAGCTCCTGTTTACCAACAAACACAAACAATTTTAATTATCAATTACTATTCATGCCCTGAACCAAATCCTCCGCATCTGCTGAAAAAAGATTTTACGGCCGGTGTCTTTGTCACAATTAGGGCCGGCAAGTAACCATTTTCGGCTTTCAACAAAAGAAAGGGGCTTCCACCGGCAATGGAAGCCCCCCTGATTTACAAATCGTATGCTGTTTGTTAACTCGTCACCGGTTGATAAACACCATCATCGCTTCCGGATAGCAACTCGCGATTGCCGCACATCAGATAACTGCTGTTATAAAATTCATGGACAATTCCCCAACCGCTTGGCCTTGACCTTAACCTTAACCGTATGCCCGCCGCTCTCCATCTTCATCGCCGAATCGTAGGCGTCCCCCTTGAAAACGGTCTCCCCGCTGAATACACCAGCGTTCTGACCGGTACACTTCATCTTCCAGACGACTTTGTTGCCCGAATGTTTAAAATCTGTAACAGTGCAGTTTTTATCGGTAGTGATCGTCTTTTTTGGGTCCTTGACGTCTTCCTTGCTGTAGCAGTGCTTCATTTTGGTAGGTGCCATCTTCATCGGCATGCCCGGCATCTCCATCGTGGTGATCAATTCCCAATACCCTTCGCGCATGGTTTCAGCGGCAAAACAGAAAGACGGAAGGATCAGGGTTGACAGGATTACAAAGATAGTTTTTTTCATGGCCGGCTCTCCTCGGTTATTATTTTAAATTCTACAGCTCATGGTGCTTC
Organism: Deltaproteobacteria bacterium; assembly: GCA_030654645.1. GTDB lineage: Bacteria > Desulfobacterota > Desulfuromonadia > Geobacterales > Pseudopelobacteraceae > JACRCG01. Next base: position 5,860 of record JAURXC010000077.1, read on the forward strand.
AATGGATTACATTCGGCCAGTTCCCTGAAACCGGCCAGCAGCGAGGCATCCTCCGCAACCATGATCGCTTGCGCATGCTCCAACTCGCTTTTCGGCAATTCCAGACCTCTGAGCAATATTTCGAATTCGACGATGTCATTCATCCGCCCCAGATATGACTGATATTCCTTAAGCTGTTCCAGAACGGAGCTGTAATCACGTTCCAAAACCTGCGCCGAGATTTCCAGAAAATAGCGCCATTTTTTGATTGCGATGCGGAGGGAGTGCCGTTCCGCGCGATGCCCGGGTATGGTCGAAACGGGAAGCGCCTCTTGTATCGGCCGATACATGCCAGCGGATACTTCGGAAAAAATGGTCGGAATGGAGAGATCGCTCCGCTCCGTGATGCGATCCATGTTCAGCCTCGCGACCATTTTGCGGACTATGCGGTCAAGCTTGCGATGTTCGAAGGAGATGAGCACCTTGCCAATCCTCTTAACTTCTCTGGAACGCAATCCCGACAGGGTCCGGCCCAGAACGCTATCGGCAAAAGTATCCGTACCGGTTCGATCCTGGAAAAAAATTCTCGATTCATCGACATTGCGCAGACCACCCAGCGTCCGGGTGAGTTTGCGAACGCTCTTATTCACTCCGGATTTCGGGCTTTTTGAAGAAAGCCGGCAGTACAGATCCAGAACGGCTCGGAAACGCCTGGATGCAACCCGCAGATCGTGGATGTCATCCAGGTCTGATGTTTTCAGGACAACCCGTCTCAAGCGCAGCAACTCTTCCCAGTGGGCGAGGAGGATTCCGCTGAAACGTTCCTGGACGACTGACAGATCAGGCATTGATTTTTCCGGTTTTTTTGTCATCAGTCAGGATTGTGTTTGCGGGAAAGCTTTTCTGGGGGAGGTGATCCGCTTCCTGCCGGGCGCCAGGTAGCTGATGAAAGCGGCCGGCTTGCCATCCTCCTTGTCCGGATCATAATCAAAGGCCACGCAAGATCCCTTTTTCAACGTGATGGCCTCTTCACCACGACCAAGCAATGTCGCCACCAGTGAACCGAGCTGAGGTTCGTGCCCAACCAGCATTACCCGTTTGGCACTCCCGCACTCCTTCAAGTGAGAAAGCAGCTTGGCAATGTCGGCTCCGGGCAGCAGCAGTGTGCTTGCAACGACCACGTTTTTACGGCAGGCATTCCGGGCGGCTATCTCGGCGGTTTGTACCGCGCGGGTCAGCGGGCTGGTGATGGTCAGGCGCGGCTTGGGGCCTGATTTTGCGATCTGGGAACTCACCTTTGCAGCGGTGGAACGCCCCTTTTCAGTCAAGTAACGCCACTCGTCACGCAATGTGTCGTTTCCCTCCACCGCTTCCGCATGCCGCATGACATATAGAATCATGGTCTCCTCCGAATTTATAAAGATTAATTACAACCCGGTGGATTATATACCCCATGCGGTGCAATGCAATATTTGTAACAAATAATTTACTAGATTGTAACAATCGGGCGCAAATGGATTCTGGTTGGCCAAACCCCGGTTACAAAAAAAAGCAACATCAGCGCCGTCCTATTTTGTAACCGATGCTGTCCTTTCGGGCCGCCTGGACGTGGCGGCTACTTCATCAGGATCTTCAAGGCCTGTTTGAGCAATCCTTCCACCGACACCCCGCTGCCGGCGTCAAGACCAGCCAGCGCCTTGCGAACCTGCGGCTCCTTATAGCCCAGATTGAGCAGCGCCGAGATAACGTCCTCGGCAACATCCTCGTCCGGTATCTGGCGCATTTCCGTTACCGGCAACGATGACAGGTCCATTTTGCCGGCCTTCTCTTTCAGCTCCAACACCAGCCTCTCGGCGGTTTTTTTCCCGATTCCGGGTATCGTCGAGAGTTTGTGAATATCACCCTGGGCCAGTGCCTGTGACAATGGGCCGGGCTGGATGTTGGAAAGAATGTCGCGGGCCAGCTTGGGACCAACACCGGTGACCGATATCAACAGCTGGAAAAAGGATTTTTCCAGGCGGGTGCGAAAACCGTAAAGCTGAATGGCATCCTCGCGGACACTGGTATGAATGTGCAGGGTGACCACGCCCCCCTCTTCGGGCAGCTCATAATAGGTGGAAAAGGGAATCAGCACCCTGTAGCCGACTCCATTCACATCCAGAATGATGTGGTCGGGGGATTTATAGGCAATTTGTCCGGTCAAGAGCGCAATCATAACTTCATATCCCTCCAGGAAGTCTTCTGGCGTTTCACCGTCACTCCCTGTCCAGTTTTCTGTTTCAGCCCGTACGAATTGATATGGCAGACCGCCACCGCCAGCGCGTCCGAGGCATCGGCCTGGGCAATTTCCGGCAATCCCAACAGCGACTTGAGCATCTTCTGGACCTGGCTCTTTTCGGCGCGTCCCTGCCCCACCACGGCCTGCTTGACCTGCAGCGCCGAATATTCGGCAACCGGCAGATTGGCGTTGACCGCGGCCACGATCGCCGCGCCGCGAGCCTGGCCGAGCTTCAGGGCGCTCTGGACATTGGTAGAAAAAAAGATATTTTCAATGGCCACTTCGTCCGGATGATACTGCAGGATAATCTCGGACAAGCCGTCAAAGATCCGCTTCAGGCGTCCCGGAAAATCATCGGCGCTGTCGGTAAAAATGGCGCCGTTGTCAACATGGACAAGCCTGTTTCCGGTCTGATCGACAATACCGTAGCCGGTAATGCGCGAACCGGGATCAACACCCAGAACCCTCATCAGAATCCGCACCCGCCGCTGTTTTTGGCGTGGTACTTCTGGTGGTACTTTTCCGCCTCCCAGAAGACCGCGGCCGGTTCGATCCTGGTGACAATCCGCTTGCGCAGACGGCCTGACGCATCCAGCCGTTCCAGCGATTCCTCCGCGACACGTTTCTGCTCGTCGGAATGAAAAAAAACAGCCGACCGGTACTGATCGCCGATATCCGGACCCTGTCGGTTCAGCTGGGTTGGATCGTGGCAGTCCCAGAAAACGTTAAGCAGGTCATTATAGGTGATGATCGTTGGATCGAAGCTGACCTCGACCGCCTCGGCGTGTCCGCTGTCGTGGCCGCAGACATCCGCGTAAGTCGGATTGTCGGTGTGGCCGCCGGTATAGCCGACCCGCGTGGCGACAACTCCGGACAGATTCATGAAGGTATCTTCAACGCCCCAGAAGCAACCGGCCGCGAATGTAGCCTTTTCAGTCATGTGAACCTCCACAAAGCAAAAGGGGCTCATCAGAGCCCCTTGATCGTTACATCATCTTTTCCATCTCTTCGGAGGAGATGTCGAAGTTGGAATAAACATTTTGAACATCGTCGTTATCTTCCAGCCGGTCCATCATCTTGAGCATGTTTTCGGCCTGTTTTCCTTCCAGAACAACCTGGGTCTGGGGTATCATCGTGGTTTCCGCGTTGAGATGCTTGAAACCTTTTGCTTCCAGCGCCTCACGCACCTCGATGAAATCAGCCGGTTCGGTTGTAACCTCGACCTGCTCGTCCTGTTCGGCCACATCCTCGGCGCCCGCTTCAATCGCCGCCTCGAAGAGCTGATCGAAATCCACCGACTTGTCATAGGCAATCAGCCCCTTCTTGCTGAACATCCAGGCCACACAGCCGGCCTCACCCATATTGCCGTTGCATTTTGTGAAGATGCTGCGGATATCCGATACGGAACGGTTGCGGTTGTCGGTCAGCACTTCCACCAGCACGGCGGCACCACCGGGCCCGTAGCCCTCGTAGACGATCTCTTCGTATGTAACCCCTTCCATTCCGCCGGCACCCTTTTTGATGGCGCGTTCGATATTGTCCTTGGGCATGTTCTCAGCCTTGGCCTTGTCAATGGCGGTTCTCAAGCGGGGGTTGGCGGCCGGATCACCGCCGCCCAGTTTTGCGGCGACCGAAATCTCTTTTATGATCTTGGTGAAGACCTTGCCGCGTTTGGCATCGGCAGCGCCTTTCTTGTGCTTGATTGTGCTCCATTTATTATGACCAGACATCGCTACCGCTCCTTTTTGATTTAGTTAGAGTATTTTACTTATAGAGGCAGGGGAGTTGTGTGAATTACGTTTTTTGTTGCCATAAAAAGCGGCAGATATTAGCATGCGGATATATCTCTGTCCAGAGGTAAATTGCCGGATGTAAAGGACTGTCCACTATGATCTTCCACAGCAGGATTCTGACAAGCGCGGTATTGGCGATTCTGTTTACGGTCTGCATCTCGGGGTGCGCCATTTTCAATCCTCACGCCGGGAGCGATCTGCCGCCGCTGCTTTCCCAGGACGAACTGATCCGCCCGTACGTCAAGCTTGGCAGGATCCAGGTCACACGTGAAACCTACGGCTCCGACTATTCGCTGACGCCGGATATCAGGGCATGGGGTGTCGCCGCGGTGCGGCGTGAAGCCGAAAAGATGGGAGCTGACGCGGTAATGCTGCTGGAAGTGGATGGCCGCACCACCGTTTATGGGATAATACCGTCGACCGAATACCGCGCCACCGGTATTGCCATCAAATTCAAATAGGACTTGACATGCTGATGAGTTATTTTATATAAGTACGATTCGCTGTGATAAGCGGCGGCGTAGCCAAGTGGTAAGGCAGAGGTCTGCAAAACCTTTATTCAGCGGTTCAAATCCGCTCGCCGCCTCCAAAAAAACAAAGGGTTGGATCGTTGTCACACGATCCAACCCTTTTTATTTTCCGCCATATTTTTCCGCGCTAATCACATAACTTCCCATAAAAGGTTGTCCATTAGTCGCATTAGGAACATTCACCGCTGCAGCTTATGCTGCAACGATTTTCACCATCCGAACTTAGTCTTTAGTTCACGCCTGGCGGTACGCACCGGATCTACTCCAATGGTTACCCACCCTGAACTGCGCTTGAACTTGACAATCTCTTTAGTCTCGATCAGCCTGTCCAACAGGAAACCCTTAACATAATCGTTACGTCCGTCAGCGTAGTTAACCTGAATCAACATTGTCTCCCCCTCCCCCCGCACATATTCTCTCAGAAGTGTATTTTCAGATCCATTGCAATGAAGGTCAACCGGCCGGCACGTACAGCCTGCATACATCCCGAACCTTATATATTATAGATCATTATAACTTATTTATGCAACGGCAAGCCGAATTTTTTTCTTATTTCCATGGCACAACCGTAACTCCTGATGACATAGTCGGCTGTTTCACAGATCACGGCGCATTCCTCGGCAACCGCGAGCCGCAGCTCCTTTACACCGTCAGACTTAAGCCTTTGAACTTCCTCGGTTAATTTGGCATTGACATCCTCAACCCGCTTGATCTCCGCCAACAGACTTTCGATAATGTGCTGATGGGTTATCAGCTGATTGCCGGGCACTTTCTGTTCACCCGCAAGCCATTGCCTGGCCATTGCCACAATTCCACTCATTATCACCTCGGAAACGCTACCGACCGTCAGTCATGCCGTTGCCGATTATACACAGGAAATACAATTTTTCAAAAAAATAACCATGGCCTAATAAACCACTCTCCACCATGTTTGCAGCTATTTGAGTATATGATGATTTTAATTTTTGTGGTATAAAGACAATCAGGCTGTTAAACTAATGATCATACAATTTCAAACAAGAAAGGCGCCTACATCATGAAACCAATCAGAAATCTGTTTCTCATCTCAACCGCACTTCTTTTAGCACTGCCGGCAATTTGCAGTGCGGAACAACCAAAAGCCGGGCCGTATGTATCAGGCTTCATCGGCGTAAGCATCCCCAGGGACAGCAATGTGACAACAGAGGATTACAACACCCCAGCCACATATCAAGATGAGGTTGAGTTTGATCCGGGAATTAACATAGGCGGCACCGGCGGCTATGACTTCGGGTATTTCCGGTTTGAAGGCGAAATATCATACAGGAACTCCGAGATCAGCTCGATCACTGATCAGAACGGTGTCAAATATCGCAGGGCGGACGGAAATCTGGGCGTGGCGGCTTTTATGGCCAATGCGTTTTTCGACCTGCATAACGCAACCAGGGTGACTCCATATCTGGGTGGCGGCATCGGATTTGCCACCCTCCAACTGAGTGACACCTATGGAACCGACCAGACTTCTGCACGGTGGCGTCTGTACGACGAAGGGGATGACACTGTATTTGCCTATCAGGTGGGAGCCGGCGTGGATATCGCCATCAACCGCAGATTCTCGATGGATGTGGGCTATCGCTACTTTG
>JAURXC010000280.1 GCA_030654645.1 Deltaproteobacteria bacterium
TTTTCCAGCGCGACGTAGCGCCGCTTGAGTCCGCAATAATCATCATGCAGCAGGCGATATTCGGTTATCAACGGATTGCCGTCATAACGGGCATCTGTCGCAATATGCTCAAAATGGGCACTGTGATCATTGCGGGTGATCTGTGCACTTCTGCTCTGGGTGGTCATGGCAGGTTCCTTTGAAGTGTCATTTCGTACGGTAATACGAGGCATCTACGAAAGCAGATTAACTGTATACCATGAATTTATATTTTGTCACGAACGACTTTTTAAATTGACCGGGATTTACTCCCCGATCACAAACGAAGAAGCCGCATGGTAGCCACCTGATACAGGCGTGCTTCCATGCGGCTTCATTCATTTTTTCAGTCGGCTCTGGTCAGTTTGGCAGATTAGGCAGATTGATTCCGGCCATCTTCTGGACCATGCGCACAACCTGGCAGCTGTAGCCGAACTCGTTGTCGTACCAGACGTACAGCACGCAACGGTTGTCCTGGGCGATGGTCGCCAGCGAATCGACCACGCCGGCGTGCCGGGATCCGACAAAATCGCTGGAAACCACTTCCGGCGAGTTGGTGAAGTCGATCTGGTTCTGCAGCGGCGAATCGAGCGAGATGTTGCGGAGATAGCTGTTGATGGCCTGAACATCGACCTTCTGCCCCAGCTCGATATTGAGGATTGCCAGCGACACGTTTGGTGTCGGCACGCGGATCGCATTTCCGGTCAGCTTGCCGGCCAGTTCCGGAATAACCTTGGCAACCGCCTTGGCGGCGCCGGTTTCGGTGATGACCATGTTCAGGGGGGCGCTGCGTCCGCGCCGGGAAGCCTTGTGATAGTTGTCGATCAGGTTCTGGTCGTTGGTGTAGGAATGGCAGGTTTCCATGTGGGCGTGCACGATGCCGAAACGGTCGCTGATCGCCTTCATCACCGGCACGATCGCGTTGGTGGTGCAACTGGCGGCCGAGAAGATGCTTTCCTGCGGCGTGATCAGCTCGTTGTTGACCCCGGCGACCACGTTGGGAATATCCCCCTTGCCGGGCGCGGTCAGGATCACCTTGGCAATTCCGGCCGACTTGAGGTGTTTGCCGAGCCCTTCACGATCGCGCCACTTGCCGGTGTTGTCGATCAGGATCGCGTTGTTGATGCCGTACTGGGTGTAGTCCACCTGGTCGGGGGCATCGGCGTAGATGATGCGGATCATGTTGCCGTTGGCGATGATGGCGTTGGCTTCCTCGTCAACGGTGATGATGCCGTTGAACTGACCATGGATCGAATCGCGGCGCAGCAGGCTGGCGCGCTTCAGAAGGTCGTCGGCGCCCCCCTTGCGCACCACCGCGGCCCTGATCCTCAGCTTTTCGCCGCTGCCGGACTTCTCTATCAGGATGCGGGCCAACAGGCGGCCGATGCGGCCGAATCCGTAGAGCACGATATCCTGGGGCTCGTCACGCAGGGCGACCCGGCCGATATTGATCGAGGCCAGTTCGCTGCCTATGAACTCTTCCACCGGAACCGAACCGCCCAGGCTCTTGAACTTGACCGTCAATTTGCCGATATCGACCCTGGCCGGGGCCAGGTCGAGCCTGTCCATCGCTTCCAGCAGCGGGAAGGTCTCCAGCACGGAAAGCTCCGTATCCAGGATCAGGCGCGCAAAGCGGTGGGCCTTGAGTACATCGATAACCGAGCAGTGCACCAGGGTCCGCCCGTATACGGTCGGGACAATATTGTGATCACGGTACAGCCTGCCGATGATCGGCAGCATCCGTTCGGCGCAGGCCTCGTGGTTTTTCCATTCCTCCAGGTAACTGTCCTGTTTTTCCACATCCATCTTTACTTGCCTCCGGTTTGTTGTGTTGTTGCCGGGAACGTTTCCCGGACATTCGGATTGTGCCTTTATTGCACCCGGCCGATCAGCCGCAGCAATCCATCCAGTATCGTCAACGGACTGGGCGGACAGCCGGGAATATAGAGATCGACCGGTACCAGCCCGTCGGCGCCGTTATGCACCTCGGAGTGGTCCTTGAAAGGACCGCCGTTGATGGCGCAGGCACCGGCCACGATCACCAGCCTGGGTTCCGGGATCGCCGCGTAGGTGTCGAGCAGCGCCAGGCGCATATTCTCGCTGACCGGCCCGGTCACGAACAGCCCGTCGGCATGCCTGGGGCTGGCGACGAACTGTATCCCGAAGCGCCCCAGGTCCCATCCGATCGTGGAGAGCACATTGGTATCGGCTTCACAGGCATTGCAGCCGCCGGCGCTCACCTCGCGCAGCTTCAGCGAGCGTCCGAAGAGCCGCAGCAGCTCCCCCTCCAGGGCCCTGGCCGGCTGATAGGATTCAGCGGAGGTGACCTTCAACCCCTCGCGGCTGCGGCTGGCCAGGCAGGCCCCGGTCGAGAAGCTGATCGCTCCGTTGGGACAGGCCTGGCTGCAATCGTCGCAGAAGAGACACTTGCCCATGTCCAGCGAGATCGAACCGTTGATGGAAATCGCGCCATAGGGGCAGGCGGCGGCACAGGCTTCGCAGCCGTCCGGGCAGCGGCCCGGGTCCAGCAGCGGCAGGCCGCGAAAGCGGGGGGGGAGCGCAATCGGGGCCTCGGGGTAGGCCATCGTGCGGTGCCCCTGTCGAAAACGTTCAAGTATGGCTTTTAACATACAAACTCCGGATCAAGGGCAAAGTCATAACCCCTCCCCGCTCCCCTTATCAGGGGAGAGCTTTTAAATTTCCCCCCTGATAAGGGGGATCAAGGGGGGTTGGTCTTTCAATTTCACAGGTCAAAACCGCAGTAGGACAGGTTGAAGCTCTTGTTGCAGAGCGGAAAATCGGAAATCTGCTGGTTGCGCAGCGACAACGCCAATCCGGACCAGTTATGGAAGGAGGGGTCGGTGATCTTGTAGCGCTCGAAGCGCCCCAGCTCGTCCGTCAGGGCCAGGTGGCAGATTTCACCGCGCCACCCTTCGGTCAGCGCCACCGCGCAGCGGTTGGCGGCGACCCCCTTGGGCCGGTTGCAATACCCTCCGCCCCTGGGCAGGTGGCTCAACTGTTCGACGATGAAATCCAGCGAGCGCTCCATCTCCAGCCAGCGCACCAGCGCCCGGGCGTAGACGTCGCAGGAGGTGGCGGTTATCACCGGAATCTGGCTCATACGGAAGATGCCGAAGGGGTGGTCACGACGCACGTCCCGGTTCATGCCGCAGGCGCGGGCAGCCGGGCCGACCAGGCCGATTTCCCGGGCGTCCGACTCCTTGACCGGACCGGTGCTCTCCAGGCGGGCCATCACCGACTGGGTGCTCCAGAGCAGCGAAACCGCGCCGGCCAGATCCACCCGCACGCTCTCCAGCCGGTTCAGGATCTCTTCGGCTATATCGGCCTCGCAATCATAACCGAGCCCGCCCGGCCGGAGCAGCCCGCGACCGAAACGGCTGCCGCACAGAAGCGCGGTCATGTTCAGAAAATCGCCCCTGATGCGGCCGCAGAAGGAAGCGGTCGGGAGGTAACCCACGTCACCGGCGATCGCTCCCAGGTCGCCGGTGTGGTTGGCCAGCCGCTCCAGCTCCAGCGCGATGCCCCGCACAGTCTCGGCCCTGGGGGGTGAGTAAACACCACCCAGCGACTCCATGTTCATGCAGTAGGCCTGGCCATGGCCGATCGTGGTATCACCGGCAATGGTCTCCATCAGGTGCATGGTGCGATGGGTCGGAGCGCCGATCAGGGCCCGCTCTATGCCGCGATGCTGGAAACCGAGCGAGATCTCCAGGTGAAAGACCTCTTCGCCATGGCACTGGAAGCGGAAGTGCCCCGGCTCGATGATGCCGGCATGCACCGGGCCGACCGCTACTTCGTGGACCTCATCCCCCTCGACGCGGTAATATTCCATCACGCTCGGCAGAAGCCCACCGCCGTCACTGTCGTGCCAGAAGCCCTGCCCCTGGCAGAGCGGTTTCTGGAAACGCACCGGCTTGAGCCAGGGGTGTCCCTCCGGCCGCACCAGGCACTGTTCCGCGATCTCTCGCTCGAACAGGTGCAGTTGCGGACAGCTGGCGGCCAGCGAAGGAAAAGAGCGGCCGACATTGGTGGAAATAATGCCGAGCGAGCCACGCTCCTTGGAGGCCATCAGACAGTACAGCACGGCCCCCCCGGCGGTTGGCAGGCCGAAATAGGAGCAGACGCGCCACCCCCCGGCAATGGCATCGGGAATGGTTTGAAAGAAACTGTCGTTGTCCAGCAGCGGCAGCTCAGCCCGGTCAAACGAGCTGCCGTTGTGGAGGGTCTTCATGCCGTGGCTCATCGCGGCACCTCCAGCAGCGCCGCGGCCTCATTCAGCAGGGACATCAGCGGCTCCGGAATCCAGACTCCCAGCAGAAAAACCAGCAGCAGCAGTCCCAGCGGCGGCCCCACGGTCCAGACCGTGTCGCGATAGGAGGTGGATTCGCTCTCCGGCGGAACCTCGCCCATCACCATCGGCAGCACGGTCAGCGCCATGCCGATGAAGATGATCGCCAGCGAGACGATGAAGATCAGGGCAACCACGGCGCGCCCCTGGATGAAGGCGCTGCTGATAATCGTGAATTCACTGATGAACGGCGCAAATGGGGGCGAGCCGGTGATCGCAATGAAACCGGCCAGAAACAGCGCACCCGACCAGGGCAGACGCCGCAGCACGCCCTTGACCTGCGAGGTGTTCTTGCTGTTGTAGGAGCGATGGATGTTGCCGGACGCCAGAAACATGACCCCCTTGGAGAGGCTGTTGGCAAGAATATGGAAGAGCGCGCCGAAGACCGCCTTGCCTCCCAGTCCCAGCGCCACCGCCATGATACCGACATGCTCGACGCTGGAATAGGCCAGCATCCGCTTGAAATCCGCCTGGCGGGCCATGAAGATCGCGGCAAAAACCATCGATATCAAGCCCATCGAAACCAGCGCGTTCTGGAAGAAAGTGATCTCCTTGGTGGCCAGGCAGAGTTGGTAGACCCTCAAAAGCGCCAGAAAGGCCAGGTTGACCAGTCCGCCTGCCAGCATCGCCCCCACCAGTCCGGGTGCCTCGCCGTAGGCATCCGGCTTCCAGCTGTGCAGCGGCGCCAGGCCCATCTTGGAACCGAAGCCGACCAGCAGGAAGACGAAGGCGGCATGAACCCAGCCGGAAGAGAGCTTGCCCGCGTCCCGCATCAGGTCATCCAGCAGCAGCGAAGGCTCCACCTTGGCGACAATGGTGGCATATGCCAGGAAGTAGAGGCCGATCAGCGCCAGGGCAACCCCGACCGAACAGATCAGCAGGTATTTCCAGGTGGCCTCGATCGAACGGGCGTTACGATTGAAATAGATCAGCGGAGCCATGGAGATGGTGGTGGTCTCAAGGGCCACCCACATCAGCCCCAGGTGGTGGGTGATGGTGACCATTGATGCGGCCGACAGGCAGACCAGCATGCCCACGCAGAGTATGCGGTTGGAGCGTTCCCGGCGATAATAGAGGTAACCGATGGAATAGACCGCGCAGAACAGGAACAGGACGCTGGTGCCGAGCAGAACGATCTTGCCCAGCGCGTCCAGCACGAACCACCCTCCCGCGGAGGGGGGCGGAGTGTTGCTCAGGAGCTGGACCGTCAGGCCCAGATGCCCCAGGGCGAACAGCGAAAAGACCTTGGGCCGGAGACGATCATAGGGGATCAGCCAGGTAACTGCGGCACCGATAAGCGGCAATATGATCAGCGCGGCAAACATGTATTACTCCTCTTTCAGGGAGGTGAGGCGCGAGGTGTCCAGCGAGGAAAACTCACGGCTGATATGATTGATGACTATCCCCATCACGAATGTGCCCACCAGCAGGTCAAGCAGGGCCCCGGCTTCGACCATGATCGGCATCGCCTCGGCCAGAAGCAGGCCGAAAATAAAGATGCCGTTCTCCAGCACGAGATAGCCGATCACCTGGGATATGGCCTTGCGGCGGGTGGTCAGGATCAGGAAACCGCTCATCAGCGTGGCGATCGAAGCAGGCACGAACATGTAGTTCTGGTGCTCCGGAGCCAACGGCAGCTTGCCGGCAAAACCGAAGGAGAGCGCGGTAAAAAGCGCCCCCAAAAGCAGCGTCGGCACATAACCCAGAAACGGTTCAACCTCGCGTTTTATTTCGGCTGAACGGACGGCACGGTTCAAAAGGAACGGGATCACAAAACCCTTGGCGACGATGATCACCGAGGTAATGCCCACCAGGTGCCATGAGAAGGGATGGATCAGGCCGGGGAGTATCCCCAGGATCACACCCTGGGCAGCCACGGCCCGGATCGAGAATATCAGTCGGCTGGTGCCCAGCGAGATGAAGTTTATCAGTAGAACCAGCACCAGAAATTGATCGGCTAACGAGATCATGGCATCACCGGATAATCAAAAGAGTTGAAAATGCCGCCAGAATGGTGGCGGCCACCAGCAACTGAGGAATTCGGACCAGCCTCAGACGGGCCATCACCGACTCGACGACTCCGATCACGACCGCCAGCAGCAGCATCGAAGCTATAAAAACGCCCCAGTCCAGGTAGGCGTTGCCGGTCGCGAAGGGCAGCGCCAGATGAATGAAAAAGGCTCCCAGCACGAACAGCTTCAGCGCCGCGGCATACTGTATGATCGCAAAAGCAGGGCCGCTGTGGTCCAGGACCATCACCTCGTGGATCATGGTCAGCTCCAGGTGGGTGTTGGGGTCGTCGAAAGGAATGCGGCAGTTCTCCACCAGCAGTACAATGAACATGCCGCCGATCAGCAGCAGCAGCGAAGCTCCGGCGTACAGCCAGGCACCGGGGGTGACATTGGTCAGCATCTGCGAAAGGGAGTACGACCCTGACAGGCGCGAGAGAGTAATCAGCGCAAAAAAGAGGGTCGGCTCGGCCAGGCACGAATAGGTGGCCTCCCGCGCCGAACCCATCCCCTCGAAACTGGAACCGGTGTCCAGTGCCGCGGCCATCGTGAAGAAGCGCCCCAGCGCAAACAGATAGGCGTACAGGATCATGTCGCCGGAAAACGATATCGGTGCCGGATGGGCGCCGAACGGAATCAGCAGAGCGGCAACCGCCGTGGTTGCCAGCGCGACGATCGGTCCGGCCCGGAAGACCCAGGTGGTGGTCGTGCTGAAGACACTGCCCTTGTGCAGCAGACGCAGGATATCGTGGTACGGCTGCAGGAACGGAGCGCCGACACGCCCGCCAAAGGCCGCCTTGGTCTTGGCGATCACCCCCAGAAGCAACGGCGGCATCAGCAGGGCCAGAAAAGTATGAATGATAATGTTGGTCATAACCTGTTCTCCATCCGGTCAATGCGCCCAGATCATCAGAATGAAGAGAGTGGCGAAGATGTAGATCATGTAGACATGCATCTGGCCGTGCTGCAGTCGGCGCAGAAAAGCGAAGGCGCTGCCCGCTACGGTAAAGACCGGCGTGATGATCCGTTCCAGGACTGTTTCCGACGGCAGATCGACGCAGCGCGCCGGGCGCGGGAAGAGTCCGGACAGGACCGGGCGCTCGCTACGTTGGCGTATGATGCCATCGAAAACCGAAATGGCGATTTCCGAAAACGAGCTGGCCACATACTGCATGCGGGCCGTGGCGCGCTGGTAGCCGCATCCCCAGGTTGGCGCCGACAGGACCGGCAAGCGCCGCAGTCGCAGGCTCCAGAACAGCGCGATTGCCGCCGTGGCCAGCAGCAGGATGCCGAGCAGCGATAGTCGCCCCAGGATCGCCATGTATTCCAAAGGTTGAACAACTGCCGCGGTCGCCATCGGCATGAAACAGGCCAGCGCCGGCGAAATCAGGCCCAGCGCAAATTGCGGGAACAGGCCGATAGCCACACAACAGAGCGCAAAAAAGCCCATCGGCATCAGCATCGTCGCCCCGGCTTCGTGTCCGTGGGCTGCGGTGGAGTTACGGGGGGTGCCGAGAAAAACCGAGCCGTACAGCTTGGTAAAGGAGATCACGGCCAGTCCGCCCACCAGCGCCAGCGCCGGCGCCAAAAGAACGATATAGGCCAGGTTTGAGCCATGCAACTGGGAAAACAGCCCCAGGTACAGCAGGAACTCGCTGACGAATCCGTTCAGAGGAGGAATGCCGCAGATTGCAACCACTCCAATCAGAAAAAGGAGCGCGGCTTTCGGCATACGCTTTCCCAATCCTCCCATCAGGTTCATATCTCGCGTACCGGTGGCGTGGATGACGACTCCCGAGCCGAGGAACAGCAGCGGCTTGAACAGGCTGTGGTTGAGGATATGCAGCAGAGCCGCCGCCAGGCCGAGATAGGCCAGCGTGTGGCTGTGGCTGGAATAACCCAGCATGGCGACGCCCAGAGCGGTTGTGATTATGCCGATATTTTCGATGCTGCTGTAGGCCAGCAGGCGCTTCAGATCATGCTGGGCGGCGGCAAAGGCGATCCCGGCCAGCGCCGAGGTGATGCCGGCGACCGTCAGCACAGCGCCCCAGAGCAGCGGCGGATCATGAAAAAAAGTCAAGGTGCGGAAGATGCCGTACAGCCCCATCTTCAGCATCACGCCGGACATCATCGCCGAAACGTGGCTGGGAGCATTGGCATGGGCGGAGGGTAGCCAGACATGCAGCGGCATGATGCCGGCCTTGGCGCCGAAGCCCAACAGCGCGGCCACGGCAACCGACATCATCATCGGCGGCAGCGCCGAAAGCGATCCGGCGGCCGGCAGCAGGAACGAACCGGTCCTGGCGACCAACAGCGAGAAAAAGACCAGCAGCGCCGCGGAACCGGTATGGGTGGCGATCAGATAGAGGATCCCGGCTCGGCGGACGTCTTCCCGCTCATGCTCTGTAACCAGCAGGAAATAGGCCGAGAGAGCCATGATTTCCCATGTCATCAGAAAGAATACGCCGTTGCGGGCCATCACCAGCAACGCCATTGACGAAGTCAGCAGTCCGAAGAAGAAGGTCAGCCCTCTTTCGCTGGAGCGATGCTCTGCCGCCGGCCAGTAACCGACCGCAAACAACGAACCGGCCGCGCCGACCGTAAAGACCGGCAGCAGGAAAAAGGCCGAAAGCGGATCTATCGCCAGTTCGCAGGGACCGAACGGCAGGCCCCAGTTCAGGGTGTAGGTCACGGTGGCGCGAGCGAAGAGCAGCGCCAGCGCCGCCGGAATTCCCAGCAGGGCGGCCAGCATCTGCATGCCGACGGCAATCACCTGTCCCGCCCCGGCAGTGCGCAGGAAAAGGCCGGGAATGCCGGCGCAGCCGGTGATGAGGGCGGCGATGATCGCCAGAATTGCAGGATCGGGAAAACCCTGCGGGAACGAATACATGACGGAACCCCTTGAAACGGATTGCGAGTGAAACTATAGTGAAGCGGGCGGGCACTCTTTTAACGGCTGATTGTGAACCCAGAGCCACTATGCGTCAATAAAAAAATAACAGTGTTTACTTTTTTACACGATATAATATATTATGTGTCATTATTTTTAAAGCTGTTTTGGAGACAACCATGTCGATAACAAGACTCAACATCACGCTTCCGACACACATGGTCGATGATATAAAGGCGCTCTATGGCGGTCGCGGGATCAGCCAGTTCCTGGAGGAAGCGGCCGGAGAAAAGCTGGCGGTCGTCAAAGCGACCGTTTACAAGGATCTGATCGAGGGGTATCAATCGACCGCCGAAGCGACGGTCGAGGTGCTGAAGAAATTCGAGAATACGGTTACGGAGAAGCGTGATGTTTAAGCGGGGCGGCATTTATCCGGTCAACCTGACACACGGAGAAGACAGGCGGCACGAGAGTTGCCCCTGCCTGGTTGTCAGCAACAACATCAGCAACGAATACTCGCCGGTCGTGACAATCATTCCGCTTTCAACCGCCAACATGGACAAGATCTACGAATTCGAGTGCCTGCTTCCGGCAGCGAAATGCGGTCTCCCTCAAGATTACAAGATCAGCACCCACATCATCATCACCATCGACAAGAGCACGGTGGTCGGGGAACGGATCGGCTTCGTCAACAAGGGGCTGATGGAACAGGTCGAAAAAGCGCTGCGCTTCCAACTGGCCCTGACTGTCGTCGACGGCTGACCAAAGCTGGCAAGCCGGAGAACAGATCAGGCTCCCCGCTGTGGAAATATTATAATTGTGGCCTACAAGCTGAACTGTCGCACCAGTCGCTGCAATTCCTCGGCATTTCCGCTCAGTTGCGCGGCGGCGGTAGCCGATTCGTGCGCCCCATGTGATGTCTGCTGCACAACCTCGGTGATCTGCATCATATTGCTGGATATCTCACCGGTCGTGGCGGTCTGTTCTTCGGCAGCTGTGGCAATCTGGGTGACCTGCATGGCAACGGCATTGATCTGCTCCAGAATATCACTCAGGGCCGCACCGGATTTGGCCGCTTCGATGGTGCCGGACTCTACCTGCTGAACCCCCTGCTCCATCGCGGCAACAGCACCTCTGGTTTCACCCTGAATTGCCTTGATCATCTCGCCGATTTCCTTGGTGGCGCGGGTGGTCCGTTCGGCCAGGGCACGTACCTCATCGGCGACAACCGCAAAGCCGCGGCCCTGCTCACCGGCACGGGCAGCCTCGATGGCGGCGTTCAAAGCCAGCAGATTGGTCTGATCGGCTATATCCTCGATGGTGCCGATGATGGCTCCGATCTGGTCGCTGCGTGCTCCCAGACTCTCCACGGTTCTGGCCGACTCCTGCACCCTTTCGGCAATCTGCCCCATTACCCTCACAGTATTTTCAACAACCGCCGCGCCATTCTGGGCCGACCGGGAAGCCCGCTGTGCTCCTTCAGCCGCCATCTGGCAATTTTGGGCGATATCTCCGGATGTGGCCGACATTTCCTCACCAGCAGTGGCAACTGTACTGGTCTGGGCAACCACTTCCTCGGCTCCGGTGGCGATCCGTTCGGCGGTGGAAAGCAGTCCACCGGCCGCTGAAGCCACCTGGGTGGCTGTACCCGAAACCTGGCCGATCAGATCACGAAGATTCTCCACCATGATACGCATCGCATCCAGCACTTGACCGGTCTCGTCCCTTGACCTCGATATTACGGAAACGGTCAGATCCCCCTTCGCTATCTTTCCGGATATCCGGACAACCTCCCTGAGGGGATTGGTGATACTTCGTGTGATTATCCAGGAGATAAAGACCGCTATAATCAAAGCGCAAAAGCCCAGAACCAGTAGGACCAGTTTGAGATTGCCCATGGATCCAACCATTTTATCCGTCAGAGAGGTTGCTTCCTTGACCTGAATATCCCTGAAATCCCGTGTTTTAGCTGTCAGGCGTTTCGATTCCTTGTCAAAATTCTCCATCAACTTGTTACCGCTCTCAATCCCGCCGGTTACATAAGCATTCGCCATTTCCTTACCCAGGGAATGGAACGCCGTAAATTCTCTCTTCAGATCCTCCAGCAACTGTAGCGATTTCGTATCGTTTTCCTTACGGAACATGGCTTCGAATTTGGCAATCCCCTCCAAAAAGCCTTTGGCGGCCTCATCCGCGTCCCTGTATCCGGCAGGGTCGTGGGTTGCGCTTACATCGGTCAGGAACTGCTGTACCTGGACACAGTTATAGGCCATCTCTTCGGCCAGAAGGGCGCATGGCAGGCTTTCGTCCTTGATTTGACGGGAGTCGGTTTCAATCTTTGTCAGCGAGAAGAAAGTTGTTACCACAAAAACACCAAGAACAAGCATAACCAGGCCAAAACCGATACCTAATCTCATGCCGATTTTCAGATTTGACAACACGTTGTACCTCCAATTATTTGATTGCAATCAAACCACCTGAATGATGATTGCGGAGAAATGCCGTCCGGGATCAGCCTTGAACCACCGGCAGCGAATCTGGCCGGGACAAGTCAATACTCCGATATGCGACATGGAG
>JAURXC010000289.1 GCA_030654645.1 Deltaproteobacteria bacterium
CCCTTCTGACTGGTCTGGACCGCCTGGCCGGGAACTACCACGGCGTTTTTCCTGATTTCCAGGGTAATGGAGAGATTTATGAACTGTCCCGGCCAGAGCTGCTTGCCGGAATTGTAGAAGAGCGCCTTGAGCCGGATCGTGCCGGTTGTCGGATCAACGGTGTTGTCGAGGAACGATACGGTTCCCTGCTCCGTACCGGAGTTGCCGGCAAGTTCCGCCTGCACCGCGACCTTTCCGGCGGCCAGGTGGCGCTTGATTTCCGGCAGCTCTTTTTCAGGGATCGTGAACGAGGCGTGGATCGGGGAAATTTTGTTGATCGTCACCAGCACGGTTTCATTGGCCTTGACCACATTGCCGCGGTTGACCGCCAGCACACCCAGGCGGCCGCTGATCGGCGCGGTAATCGTGCAGTAGCCCAGCTGTTCCCGGGCGTTATCGACCGCGGCCTGATCGGCGGCCACATCGGCTGCCGCCGATTCGGATCTGGTGCGAAAACCCTCGGCCTGCTCCTGGGTGACGATGCCATCCTTGACAAGTTGCGAATAGCGCTCGTAGTCGCGGGCGGCATTGGCCATAATGGCGCGGTTGCGGGCCAGTGCCGCTTCGGCCTTTCTCAGGGCCGCCTGGTAGCTGCGCGGATCCAGCTGGAACAGCAACTGCCCTTTGCTGACGTCCTGCCCCTCGCGAAAGGCCACCTTGACCAGTTCACCGCTGATCTGGGTCCTGACCACGATGCTCTCCGAGGCCTCCATCGTGCCTATGGCCCTGAGCTGGACCGGTACGTCCTGCTGTGTTGCGGCAGCGGTAACCACCAGCGCCGGTGGCCGCCCCTTGGGTTTTTCGGCCTTCTTTGCACAACCGGCTGTCGCCAGGATCAATAAAACGCAGGCTGCCGCTGCGATACCACGTGTCACGTGTTGAAAACAGGCTGTCATCCGGCACTCCGTCAGAGAGATCACATCTAATGAAACTTGCGAAGTATATACCATCATCCGTGCCGGGCAAAACAAAAACATGCGCATGATAACAGCTGGGTGAAAACCCCGTTCAGGGCAGACTTCAGCTGCATTCATGCGCATCAGGTGTTGATCGTAGTTCCTATTACCCCAAATTCTTTCGTTGCATCCCCTTTATCAATCCTTCCACTCCTTTGGCACTCAGGAATGTACTCCGGAGAGAAAGTTTAAGACTTCTTGTCCTCGAATTTAACGGCTATACCTCTGACATTGGTGCAGGTATAACTGAAAAAATTATAGACCGGGATAAAGCCGTAAAGACTGCTTGATACCGTAACATTCAGCAAGGCATCGCCACCGGACGCGCTTAAAGCTTCGTCAACCGCAGCTGCCACATCGGATTGGCCGAAGGGAAGCACGGCCAGAACAAAAAAACGGCACGCTTCTCCGTATGCCGGGCCAATCTCGCGGAACGATGTCTGGTTTTTCAGAAGCGCCCCCGGATCCGCGGTGCTTCTGACAACCATGCCGAGACTTCCGACCGAAGAACAGCCCGCAAGCAACATCACAACCGACAATAGCAATAACTTCTCTTTCATTAAACCCTCCATTTTATAGTGGTATTAAATCATCCCGATTGTATCGGTTCCTCTCCGCTCTTATCAACTCCAACCCTGGCTCGAACGCATCTACATCGTTGGCGGTTCGGGCATCTTTTTTCGAAGCATGGACATAAATTCATCCTGTGGCGGCGTACCCGCTTCCCGGGCCTTTTTCACCATGCGCCAGGCGTCGGCGTAATCACCCAGCCAGTAGCAAGCCGTGGCCCGGGATGCGAAGACGTAGCCCTTGTTGTCATCTCTCCGTGACGCCTCGGCATACAACGTCTCCGCTCTCTGCAGACGCTTCTTTCTTTGATCCAGGGACAAGCTCGAATCCGACACGGTACAAAGTACTATAATACGTCCGGCATCGGCATAAAGACCCGTGAAATACCTGCCGAACGACAGCGATTTATCGATCATGTTCATCGCTTCGCAATAGCTCTCCTGTTCCTTGAGAACGGAAGCAAACCCCCAGTAGACTTCCGGATTGTCCGGGTTGAGAATCCAGGCCTGGTTGAAGCGTTTCATGGCAAAGGCCAGATCGCCCTGCAGATAAAACCTGATTCCGCGCTCCACCAACTCGGCAGCGGCCTTTTCCCGGTTACCGTATTTTCTTAAGGAACCCTCAACGAGTCTCTCATCTGCGGCTTTGAGCCGCGGCACGGAGCTTCTGTTCATCCCGCCATACATGGGCACCTGATCTATTGATTTACGCCCTTTTAATGGAGATTGAGTGGCACAGGCCGTGAGTGTCAGTGCAATAATTCCAAAATAAACAAGTCTCATCGTTTGTTCCTTAATGACGTTTAGTAACCAGCAGGGGCTTTTGTCCCCCGTAATCATCTGATGACAACCCTGTCCGCCGTGAGAGAGCCGAGAGTCACCGTCAGGGTCCCCTGGATGGTGGTATATCCGCTGTTGTCCGTATAGGCGGGATTGAAGCCCCCCAGCAGAATTACCGGAATCGAACGGTTGAGGTTCGGGTTTTCCACGAACGTGAACTGGCGCGCCTGGATCGTCCCGCCGCTGGAAACCGGCAGGGCCGTGTAGGCGGCCGAGAGGGTGTCGAAGTACGACGTGGTGGACGTCCGCGCCGGCTGTACATAATCGAAGGTCGCGGTTACGCTGGTGTCGGCGCTTATTGTAAAAGCGCAGCCGCCTGAGCCGGCGCACTCGCCGCTCCACCCGGCAAAGAGCGAGTCGGAATCCGGGCTGGCGGCCAGTGTGACGGATGTCCCGCTGGAAAAATTCACGGAGCAGGCGCCAAAAGTGCCGGTGGTACAGTTGATGCCGGCCGGGGCACTGGCAACCGTCCCGCCGCCGCTCCCGGCCAGAACCACGGACAAGGCGGGATTCTGCTTGTAAGTCTGCCCAGCGCGTCCGGTTTTCCAGAGTATGCGGGCGTTGGCCGAATCGGGCACCTCAAACGCGACTACCCCGGCAGAAACAGTATTGATGACGATTTCCAGGTTCGGGTCGTCATCGATATTAGCCAGGGTTGGCGCGGCCAACGCGCCGTTCCAGTACACTGACGATGACCTGGGGGCCGGAAGGTCCACCTCATGGATGGGCGTGCCCTGATAGTTGAGAATATGGAGCGTCGCCAACCAAAGTGGAGCGCTGCTGGTCTTGCCCGGCCAGGAGGTGAAAATCTCTTCCGCAAAGCCGTCATTGTCCAGATCCGCCACCACCGGCTCCGAGGCAAAACGGTAATAGCCCTCGGAAGGTTTATG